>CAIXGT010000081.1 GCA_903919105.1 uncultured Spartobacteria bacterium
CCGCGATCTGCCCGAGGAGTTCAAACAGAAGCTTTTTTACGGAACGGGTGACGTCATGTTGGAGCTTGGAGGGAGCGAGGGCAAAGGTGGAAGAGCTCCCCAAATCAAGGCATTTGAGGGTCTGGTTCCGATGGTGGAGCGACAGATGCAGACTTCCGCGAGCGAGCTGAAGAAAAACAGATTGAAGTCCTATTTTGCCCGCAAAGCCTGTGCGACTTGTGGAGGAGCCCGCCTCCGTCCCGAGATCCTGGGAGTCACTCTTGAGAGCATCGTTGGACTTGAGATAAGAGAATGGAACATCGAGGAGTTCTGCGCACTTCCCGCTGCAAAGGCCTGTGAGGTTATTGAGGGACTTCAACTCTCTGCTACCGAACGCAAGGTGGTGGAGGATCTGCTGCGCGAGATCGGTGCAAGGCTCGGCTTTCTTGTCGAAGTGGGTCTGGGATACCTGACGCTCAACCGCGAAAGCGGCACGCTCTCGGGTGGTGAAGCTCAGCGCATTCGCCTGGCGACGCAGATCGGTTCCGGTCTGGCGGGGGTTCTCTATGTGCTCGATGAGCCGAGCATTGGCCTGCACCAACGGGACAACGATCGCTTGCTTGCTACCCTCAGGGGGCTACGCGATCTGGGGAATTCTGTAGTCGTTGTCGAGCATGACGAGGAGACGATCCTGGCCGCAGACCATATCCTCGACATGGGACCCGGTGCCGGTCCCAGGGGAGGAGAGATCGTGGCCTCCGGAACTCCGGCCGAGATCCTTGCCAACCTTGCCTCGCTGACGGGTCAGTTCCTCTCCGGCAAGGCGAAGATCTCCGTTCCCAGAATCCGTAATCGTCCTCCCGTGAAGCCGGCTCCGGGTCCCGGATGGCTAACGGTGATTGATGCCTCCGAGAATAATCTGAAAAAGATCACGGTCGGTTTTCCCGTGGGACTCTTCACTGTTGTGACGGGTGTTTCCGGCAGTGGAAAATCGACTCTTGTGAACGACATCCTGCACCGCGCGCTGGCCCGTCAGTTCTACGGGGCTAAGGATGTCCCTGGTGCTTATGGACGGATCTTAGGTGACGAGGCCTTCAACAAGGTTGTGGAGATCGACCAGAGCCCGATCGGCCGGACGCCCCGATCCAATCCGGCTACTTATTCCGGTGTCTTTGGGCCGATTCGGGATCTTTTCAGTGGTCTGCCTGCTGCCAAGGTCCGCGGCTATGCCCCGGCGCGTTTTTCCTGCAACGTGAAGGGAGGTCGTTGCGAGGAGTGCGAGGGGGATGGAATGATCCGGATCGAGATGCATTTCCTGGCTGATGTCTTTGTCGAGTGCGAGCTCTGCCGCGGGCGCCGATTCAACCGGGAGACTCTCGAGATCTCCTACAAGGGGAAGAACATCGCCGACGTGCTGGAACTGACGATCGACGATGCTGCGGGATTCTTTCGCTCGATTCCGGCTATTCATGGCAAGCTCGAGATGCTTCAGGAGGTCGGGCTCGGCTATCTCAAGCTCGGTCAGTCGGCCACCACGCTCTCGGGCGGCGAAGCGCAGAGGCTGAAGCTAGCCAGTGAACTTTCCAAGAAAGCCACCGGTCGCACGCTCTACCTGCTCGACGAACCGACCACGGGGCTTCATTTTGCAGACATTCAAAAACTGCTGGAAGTGCTGCTGAGGTTGCGCGACGGCGGAAATACACTCATCGTCATCGAACATAATCTCGAAGTTATCAAATGCGCGGACTGGATCATCGACATGGGGCCCGAAGGGGGAGAGCAGGGGGGGAGCCTTGTGGTCTGCGGGACACCCGACGAGGTGGCCGAGTATGCCGGAAGTCATACGGGATCCTGGTTGCGACGGGTTTTGCAGCGGTAACACTCTTCTGCCCCTTTCTTTCGGCACAGGAGAGCAATGCCACTCCTCCCGTCGATCTGGCTAAAACGGCCGCTCTCGAGCATCTTCCCCAAGTTTCTGCAGCGCTCCTCCGCACGCAGATCCAGCAGGAACAGGATCCGTCAAAGAAATCTGAACTGACGCGACGCTTGGCCGCCCTTCTGGTCTCTGGGGGGCGTTTCGACGAGGCCCTGGCCGTTATCATGCCGCTTGATTCCTTGAATGATCCCATCCTTGGTTATTGGAAGGGGCTCGCTCTTCTGGGGAGCGGAGACCCGGCATCGGCCAAGGAGATCTTTTCCGCGCTGATGCAGAAGGATGCCCGCATTCCGGGTATTCAGTCCGATACGGTCTCTCTTTACCTGGCGAGGGCACTACGGGGAAACAATGATCCTACCGGAGCACTGGCCGTGCTGGAAAAAATTCCGGCCGACTCCCCGGTTGCCGAGGATATTCTGCTGGAGAGGGGTACTGATTTGTTGGCCCTCGGTAAGACCGAGGAGGCTCTTAAAGCGATGACCTCGTCCGGTTTCCATAGCGACGAGGGGAAGGCTTCGGCTTCCTACCTGAAGGCACTGGCAGCTTGGCGTGCTGGAAAGACCATCGAAGCCAGAAAACTCTTTGCCTTGATTCCACCTGTTTCCCCCTGGATTATTTCAGCGGCGACTCTGGGGGAGGTGCTCTGCCTAAACTCGACGACAAACCCGATCAGCACTCTCAAAGGAATCGATCTCTTGGAGAAACGACTCGATTTCGTCGATCAGGCTCCCCTCATGGAGGATCAGTTCCGCTTGCTGGAACAGCTCTATGCTAAGGCCGGCACTCCCGATACGGCCACCTTGAAGAAATGGTCAGGGGATGTCTCCAAGCCCTCCCGGGCAAAGCTCGCCTCCTATTACCAGGCAAAGGGAGAGTTTAGGCTAGGTCATCCCGAGTTGGCTGAACCCCTTCTGGATGGTCTTATTAAGACTTATCCGACGGATCCGCTGAGCGACCAGGCAATGGTCCTTCTTGTTTCCTCGAAGCTGGAGCGAGGAATGGGTATGGAGGCTTTCAGTCTTGCTGAGGACAGGGCGTCCGCTTCACCCGAGATTCGTGCGCGACTCGCCTACCTCAGGGGACTGTCTGCCTCGTCAGCTGGAAAACCGGATGAGGCCAAGGCGGCCTTCAGTCAGGCATCAATGCTGGATCCTTCGCTTGCCAACGATGCGCTTTTCAATCAGGTGCTCCTCATTGCCAAGACGGGGAGGGGATCGCTCGATCTCTCTCAGGCCGCGCGCGAATTGGCGCAGAGCAATGCCGGCCTACCCTCCGAAGAGATGCAACTCCAGATCGCCCTGGATCTGGCACGGCGGGGCGAGGCTTCCGGTTTGCCCATGATTCTCCTGGTCGCCGATAAGGCGAGTGACCCTGGGATTAAGTCCCGTGCTCGACTTGCCGCCTCCGAGCTGAATATGAAATCTGGAAAGAGTGATGCTGCGATCAGTGACCTGGCCAGGGCCGTTCACGATAACTCCTCGGAACCGGAAAGAGAGGAGTACCTGAATGTTTTTCTCAAAGATACCGGACGGAAGGCGGATGGGGCTGCAGTGATTGCCTCCGCTCGAGCTTTCCTTGAGAAGCATCCGAACTCTCGTTTTGTTCCCGAGGTTCGCCTGAAGCTCGCGGAGGGGCTTCTTTCATCTGGGGATGTCCAGGGAGCACGGGTCGAGTTTGAGCAGCTTGCGGCTTCCGGCGCGGGAACCGACCTCGGGCGCCATGCCCTTTTCTTGGCGGCACAGTCCGCTGCCAGATCGATGGATCCGGCTTCCATCGACGATTCCCTGATGCTGCTGGAACGGGTGGCGGAGACGGGTGGCAGTGATCGCATGGTTTGGCAGGCCCGCCTCCAGGAAGGAGCCCTGAAAAATGCCCAGAATCTTCCCCTGGAGGCACTCGCTATCTATGACAAGATCCTCTCTTCACGCTCTTCCGGTGGAACCAATGCGTCCGGCGGTCCCGATGCCGAACTGATCGCCGCCGCCCTGATGGCCAAGGGAGATACCCTGCATCAGCTTGGTGGCATGGATCCCTCTAAGGAACGCGAGGCGCTGAAGAGCTGGCAGGTTCTTGCCTCCGATCCCTCGATCCCACTTCGCTGGCGGAATCAGGCCCTCTGCAAGAGCGCTATGATTCTGGAGAATCTTGGGGAGGGGGACGCCGCACTCGCGACGTATTATCAGGCGTTCAAAAATCCCCGATCCGGAGAGCCTGAGCAGCTATGGCATGACAAAGCGGCCTTCGAGGGGGCCCGCCTGCTTGAGAGCCGTAAGCAGTGGAACGATGCGGTCGCCCTCTATGCTCAGATTGTCGCCGAAGGTGGTCCAAGGGCAGAGGAGGCAAAAGCCAGAATCTCCAAGCTGCGTTTGGAAAACTTTCTCTGGGAAAACTGAGTCTTTCTGGCAAAATCCACTACTTCATGAGCTCACACATCAAACTCTTCAGCCCGGGACCCGTCGAGGTCTCCGAGAAAACTTTCCAAGCCTTCCGCAAGCCGATGATCGGTCATCGCGGCAATGACTTCAAAAAGTTGTACGCCTCGGTTCAGCCTGGTCTCCAGCAACTTTTTCATACACAGCGCCCAGTCTATATCTCCACTTCCTCTGCTTGGGGAATCATGGAAGGTGCCCTTCGCAACCTCGTCAAGGGTAAGGTCCTCAACTGCATGACGGGTGCCTTCTCCGACAAGTGGAACGATGTCGCCAAGCGCTGCGGCTACGAGGCTGAGAAGCTTCAGGTTGAGTGGGGCAACCCGATCACTCCCAAACTCCTTCGCGAGCGTCTCTCCAAGGGAGACATCGATGTCGTGACCCTCATCCACAACGAAACCTCAACCGGTTGTATGAATCCGATTAAGGAGCTCACCGATGTGCTGAAGGAATTTCCTGAGGTCCTGCTGATTGTCGATACTGTCTCCTCCTTCTCCGTGCTTCCCGTGTCCATGGATGAACTCGGCATCGATGTGATGCTGACAGGCAGCCAGAAGGCTCTCGCCCTGCCTCCCGGTATGGCTCTCTTCTCGGTCTCTGAGAAGGCCATGAAGCGCGCTGCCGAGATTAAGGGACGAGGTTACTACTTCGATTTCCTCGAGTTCCAGAAGAACCACGAGGGGGACATGACACCGAGTACGCCCGTCATTTCTCACATCTACGCGCTTCAGTCGAAGCTCGAAGATATTGCTACCGAGGGACTCGAGAACCGCTATGCCCGTCACAAGGCGACCAACACGCTCGTCCACGACTGGGTGAAAGCACGCGGATGGGAGTTTTTCGCCCCCGAGGGGTATCGTTCCGTCTCATTAACCTGCGTGAAGAACAACAAGGACGCCGATGTCGCTGCTTGGATCGGACGCCTCAAGGCCAAGCACTCCTGCATCATCGACGGAGGCTACGGAAAGATCAAAGGTGAGACCTTTCGTATCTCGAACATGGGTGACGAAACCGTGGAGACGATCTCCGAGCTTCTTACTTGGCTCGACGATACCTTCGAGGCCTAAAAGCTTTTTGGGAGGTTAGGCTGTTGGACTATTGGGATTAGAGGTGAATCTTCGATTCCTTAACTGTCCTTTTCTTAAAATTACCCCAATAGTCCAACGGACCAAAAAACCAACATCCGATCTTCATGAGTCGCTACAAGGATACCGTACGCCTTCCCAAGACTGACTTTCCAATGAAGGCCGGTCTGGCTCAGCGGGAGCCTGATCTTTTGGCCAAGTGGAAGAAGGAGGGGCTGTACGACTCCATTCAAAAAGCCCGCGAGGGATCGCCGAAGTATGTTCTTCATGATGGTCCTCCGTTTGCGAACGGCGATGTCCACATGGGGACCGCCCTGAACAAGGTGCTCAAGGATCTTGTCGTCAAGTCCAAGACCATGGCCGGATTCCAGGCCCCCTTTATTCCAGGATGGGATTGTCACGGTCTGCCGATTGAGTTCCGCGTGGTGAAATCCTCCGCTGGTCTGACGCCGCTTCAGGTTCGTCAGAAGTCCGAGGAGTATGCCCGCAAGTTCATCGATATCCAGCGCACCCAGTTCCGCAGGCTCGGTGTTTTCGGGGACTGGGATCATCCCTACCTGACGCTCGATCCTTCGTACGAGGCGGCGATCATCTGTTCCTTCGGCCGTATGGTCGAGAAGGGACTGGTCTACCGCAGCAAGAAGCCGGTCCTCTGGAGCACAGGCGCCCAGACAGCCTTGGCCGAAGCCGAGGTGGAATATCAGGACAAGACCTCCCCTGCGATTTTCGTGAAGTTTGTTATCGAAACTCACGAGGCCGCATCGGCCGGACTTCCAACAGACAAGCCCCTCTCTGTCGTTATCTGGACGACAACTCCCTGGACGCTGCCTGCAAACCTTGCGATCGCCGTTCATGCCGACTTTGACTATGTGCTGCTCGAGAATGCCGCGGAGCGTCTGATCGTGGCCGCGGGGCTCTCCGATAAGTTCAAGGAGTCAACCGGGTTGGAACTATCCCAGCATGGTGAGTCACGAAAGGGAGCCACGCTGGAAGGCCTGAAGGCAAAACATCCTTTCCTCGACCGCCATGCGACCGTTCATACGGCAGAATTTGTCACGCTCGAGACGGGCAGCGGTTGCGTTCATATCGCTCCAGGTCATGGTGACGACGATTACCAGCTTGGTCGAAGGGTTGGCCTCGAACTGCTCTCCCCCGTGGATGATTACGGCAAGTTCACCGAGGAGTGTGGCGTTCCATCGCTTGTCGGGCAAAATGTTTTTGAAGGAAACGAGGAGGTCATCCGCATCCTAACGCAAAAGGGAGCTCTTCTTGGGCGTCAGGATTGCCAGCACAGTTATCCCCACTGCTGGCGCTCCAAGACGCCGATCCTCTTCCGTGCCGTCGAACAGTTCTTCATCCGGATCGACGCTCTGCGCGAGACCGCGCTGAAGGAAATTGATGCCACGAACTGGATTCCGCATTGGGGGCGCAACCGCATCCGTGGCACGGTCGAGTCGCGTCCTGACTGGTGCATTTCCCGCCAGCGCAGTTGGGGAGTTCCTCTTCCTGTTTTCTATACGCCCGAAGGGGAGCCCATTCTGGATCCCTCCGTCATCGCCAAGGTTTCCGAGGTGGTTGCTGAGAAAGGATCGAACTCCTGGTTTGCCCTCGATGATGCCGAGTGGTGTCGCCTGACAGGCGCACCCGTGGGATCGGTCCGCCGCAATGATACCCTCGATGTCTGGATCGATAGCGGAATGAGCCATGAGGCTGTGTTGCGTGGCCGGCCGGAACTTCAGTTCCCTGCCGATCTCTATCTTGAGGCCACGGATCAGCACCGCGGCTGGTTCCAGTCTTCACTCATGACCTCGGTGGCGCTCAACGAAAAGGCTCCTTACAAGACCGTTCTGACGCATGGTTTCGTGGTCGATGTCGATACACGCCAGAAGATTTCGAAGTCTAATCAGGGACAGGGTGGATATCAGAAGCCGACCGAGGCCGATCACTTTGTGAAGACCTATGGTGCTGATATCGTTCGTCTTTGGGCCAGCAGCGTCCAGTTCACTGACGATGTTCCCTTCTCCGAGGAGATCTTTGCCCGCCTGACCGACTCCTACCGCAGGATCCGCAATACACTCCGCATCCTGCTTGCCAATCTCTCAGATTACGACGCCATGGCTCCCGTCGCGGAACCCACCCTGATCGACCGCTGGATCCTTGCCCGCCTGCAGGAGACAGTAAACACCTGCCGCAAAGCTTACGAGGAACTAGCTTTCCAGAAGGCCTACCAGGCGATCACTCAATTCTGCACTGTCGAACTCAGTAGCATCTATGTCGATGTCACCAAGGATCGTCTCTACTGTGATACTGCTTCCTCCGCGCGTCGTCGCGCAACGCAGTCCGTGATGGCCAAGGTCTTTGGTGATCTGGTGTGTCTGCTCGCGCCGATTCTCGCCTTCACTGCCGAGGAGGCATGGGGTCACTTCCGTCCGGAAGGCTCCGTTCATCTGGAACTCTTTCCCGAAGAGAAGACGCCCGATCAGGATATCTTGGCACGATTCGAGTCTCTTCAGGCACTTCGCGGCGATGTTTCACAGTCCTTGGAAAAGGCCCAGCGCGACGGGTTGATCGGTAAGCCGCTCGAGGCCACGGTCGACGTCAGCACTGATGATCCCTTGGTTCTTCGTGCTGTCGAGAATGGAGAGCTTGCCGAGATCGAGGAGTTCCTGATTCTCAGTAATCTTTCGATCGGCAAAGGTGCCAAGAATGTCACGATCGGAAAGACGGAGGACTCCAAGTGTGAGCGCTGCTGGCGTCACCGCGAAGAGGTCGGTTCCCATGCAACTCATCCGACACTCTGTGGACGTTGCGTAGATGCGGTAGAATCTCTGGGTGCCTCTCCGGCCGCCGCATGAAAAGACTGATCCTTTTTCTGCTGATCCTGATCGTAGCCATGTTTGATCAGCTGACGAAGCTGCTGGTGATCCGGAATATTCCTTTTCAGGATTCGATCACCGTCATTCCCGGCTTCTTCTCCGTGACTCATGTCTACAATACCGGGGCGGCCTTCGGGATGATGCATGACAGCAATCTCTTCTTCATGATTCTCTCGGCGGCGGTATTTGTGGGTCTGATTGTGATGAGACATCACTTCACGGGATATCTCATGACTACGGGATGGGCTCTGCTCCTTTCGGGAATTTTAGGAAATATTACTGACCGGCTGCGTCTAGGCCATGTGGTCGATTTTCTGGATTTTCAGTTCGGCTCTTATCACTGGCCCTCTTTTAATGTCGCCGATTCCTGTATCTGCATCGCAGCGGCTCTCTTTCTCTTGAGTAGCTTTCAAAGTCCGTCTAAATCCACACCATGAACAACTCACTTCCCGTAAGTCCCTACGATACCTGCCATGGACTCGTCTATTTCTCCCGGATGATCGATAAGATTCGCCTGCATGCCGCCGGTCAACTCGGTGCCGATTATGTGCCCAATCTAGGAAAGGGATTTGATGTGCGCTGCTGCTCCCTTCTGGGAGTGGACTATGATGCTATTGCCGCAGCTGTCGGCTCCATGACGGACGAAGAGGCCTGGGAGTGGGTAGCCAAGAATGGCAAGGCTCCGACCGAGGAGCAGATCGAGGTCTGGAACGGCTTCATGACCCGCCGCGGTTGGAACGATGATCTGGTTGAGATTCTGGAGAAACGCAAGAAAGAGGGCGGTTTTGAGAACCGCGCCGATATCCGGACGATGTTTGACTACATCGATGCGGACGAGGGGAGAGCGATCAGATCAAACTGAACAGATTTTTATCTGGAACTCAGGAACTCATGAATTGAATCAGTTGGTAATTCTTTTCATGAAATAGTTTTTCTTTTTTAAACAGGCATAGCAAAGGTTCTCCGGCGGGGCACAGAGATCCTGTTTATGGAAGTCAACAAAGGTGAAGGATTTGTAATCAGCAACTCTTTTCCTGAGTTCCTGAGTTCCAAATTAATTTCTCAGGCTTCTGTTTTTCTGAAGTAGCTCAGGATTTTTTCCTGATCGCCATCCGAAGCCCAGACAATCCTGAGGAAGTCGGCGGGATGAAGGTCATGCTCTTTCAGGAAGCGTCGATCTCCTGCGCAGCAGTACATGATCTCATGGCAGAGGCCCCCCTCGAGAAAGCATTGCGCCTTCTTGATGATGCGTGGAAGCCAGGGGATCCCGGAGAGTGATTCGGGCTTCGGCGGGAGTGTGCCTGCTTCCGTGACCGTGGTGATGGTGACTCTGTGCTGGTGATAGAGAAAGTAATCGCGGCGGGCTGCTGCCATGAGCAGAACGGTGTTCCAGTCAGGCTCTCCGTAGGAATTCATGTCTTCGGCATAATCGAAGAGATTGATCGGACGCAGACCGATTGATGAGAGAAATGCGGTTTCATCGGCCGAGAAATAAGATTCGAGATCCCGGTTCCCCTCCTTGTAGAGTTGAACGGCCTTGTCGTAGATCTCGCGTAGAGTGCGTGTCCAGAGATAGGAACTCATGTCGGCGTGAGATGTTTGACTACTCGAAAGTGGCACCGATCTTCACGGTCACCTGCCAGTGGGCGATCTTACCCTCCTCCAGGTGCGCACGCGTCTCGACGACCTCGAGCCAGCGTAGGTTTTTCTCGGAGAGCGCCGCCTTGGCCACGGCATTCTGGACGGCATCCTCGATGCTGATGGGGGAGGATCCGACGAGTTCGATTTTTTTGTAGGTGTGGTTGCTCATAAGGAAATTATCGGGCCGAAGCACGCTTCTGTCCACTATCGTGGATTTTTTGCCACAATGCGTACGAGTAGTTGGGTCAGAAGCGTATCCTCCGAGCTTTGGCCGCTGATGAGTTTCTGGTTGGCGTCACGGCAGGCCAGGAATGCCGAGACGAGATGGTCCCGGTCGAATCGTGCTGCGTTCACGGCGGCTAGGCCGATGCCGTAGGTATTAAGTGTCCCGTCTTTCTTACGTGGGAGATGTATCGTCTCCTCGGAGCGGAGACGTTTGAGATCGGAGGCAAAGAACTGCGGTTGAGCCGGTGGGCGCATTTTGTGTCGATCCATCAGATCCTTTGCCATGAGGAGATTGCGAACGGTCGGCACAATGGCGGCCAGCAGGATGCCAATCGTGTTTTCACCCTGACGGCGGAGTTGAGCAAGCGTATCGAGGCAGAGCGGCAGATTTCGTTTATTGATGGCGTCGCTAAGGTCGAAGATCCCCCCAGCCCGGGTGAGCGGAACCAGATCGCGGACAAGGCGTTCGGTGATTATCGCGTTCTCACCCGCAGCCGTGGTGAGTTTTGACAGCTCCGCATCCAGTTGGCCTAAGTTGGCGCCTACACGGGTGGTCAGTACAACGGCGGCCTGATGTTCCATTTTGACTCCCCGATCACGGCACCGGTCGATGACCCAGTCGATGAGATCCTCCTCTGTCGCCCCAAAGCCGAAATCCGGTTTATCGCAGAGCGTTGTTGAGGCAATCTCCGAGATTTTCTTATAGAAGGATTTTCGTTTGTCCGGCTCAGGCGCACTAATCAGGAGGGTGATGCCCACTGGAAGTCCCTCTTCCAATACCTTCAGTAGTTTTTCCAGCGCATCTTGCACCGCTTCGGAGCGTCCCTGCACGGTATCCTTCAGGAAGGTGACACCCTTCATCCAGACGAGTTTTTCTCCAAACATCGGAATAGTCAGGATTCCCTGAATGGTGCTTGCCACCATCTCGATCGAGCAGTCGACCGTATCGGCCGGGGCCTCGATGACCTCCAGTCCGAATTCTCCGCCATCAGCAGGAGCCAGCTTCGCGGCAAGTCCCTGGGCTGTACGGCGCACCTCCGCCTCGTCACTTCCAGACACGAAATGCAGATTCGGGTTCTTGGCTGCTGGGGCTTTGCGGGTGGCCATCTCTATAAGGCTGAAGTCTGAAGGCTAAAGGCTGAAGTATAAACTTACCTCCTCCATCCTTTTTTCGACTTGGCGGGTTTATCCTTTGTCTTGGGACGGTTGGTCATGGAGGTGGTGACGGCGCCTCCTCCTTTGAGCTCCATGATCTGGTCGCGCAGGAGGGCGGCGCGTTCGTACTCGAGCTTCTTGGAGGCCTCCTTCATCTCGCCCTCCAGTTCTTTGATCAGGCTGGTCACGTCAAGAGGCTGCTCCTGCACGCGCGCCGACTCTGCGTCCTCTCCCTCAAGAATCACGCGGAGACTCTCCTGCACGGGGCGCTTCACGCTGTGAGGGGTGATGCCGTGTTCTCGATTATGATCCATCTGGCGGCGGCGCCGATCCTCGGTGACCTCGAGGAGATCGCGGATACTTCCGGTGATCTTATCGGCGAAGAGGACGACCTCGCCGTTCACATGACGGGCGGCACGGCCTGCCGTCTGGATTAGGGAGGTACGGCTGCGGAGGAAGCCCTCTTTATCGGCATCCAGAACGCAGACAAGGCTGACCTCGGGGAGATCGAGTCCCTCGCGCAACAGATTGATCCCGACCAGTATATCGAATTCCCCCGAGCGAAGTGAGCGCAGGATCTCGACGCGCTCGATGGTGTCGATATCACTGTGCAGGTAGCGAACCTTGAGTCCCACATCCTTGAGGTAGTCGGTAAGATCTTCGGCCGTGCGTTTGGTGAGTGTGGTAATCAGTACTCGTTCGCCGATTTCCACTCGACAACGGCAGAGC
Source organism: uncultured Spartobacteria bacterium (assembly GCA_903919105.1). Next base: position 12,056 of record CAIXGT010000081.1, read on the forward strand.
TCAATAGTCTCGTCGATCTGCCCCTTGAGCGGGCGGATCATGATGCGGGGGTCGAGCAAGCCTGTGGGCCGGATGATCTGCTCCACGATGAGCTGTGAACCCGGCGTGGAGGTATCGAGCTCCTCATTGGCGGCATTCGGCTTGATTAGGGAGAGGGGAATGGGCTGCGCCTGGAGCGTGGCCAGGTCGACGAAGCCGGTATTGCCCACCACGCTGTTGCGCAGTTCCAGGGGTGCCGGAGTCGCACTGATGTAAAGCCCCTGTCCAGTCGTCTGCATGAACTCGCCGAAGTTCAACGGGCGGTTGTCGAGAGCGCTGGGTAAGCGAAAACCATATTCCACCAGAGTCATCTTGCGGGCCCTGTCCCCTGCATACATTCCCCCGACCTGAGGCAAGGTGGCATGGGATTCGTCCACCATCAGGAGTGTGTCCTCCGGCAGGAAGTCCATCAGCGTGTAGGGGCGGACTCCGGGATCGCGCCCAGTAAGGTGACGCGAGTAGTTCTCGATGCCGTTGCAGTAGCCCATCTCCTGCATCATCTCGAGGTCGTATTCGGTGCGCATTTTCAGTCTCTGCGCCTCTAGGTACTTGCCATTCTCTTCGAAGAACGCCACCCGCTCCACCATCTCCGTCCTGATACTCCTCATGGCCGACTGCATCTTATCCTTGGGAGTCACGAACTGTTTCGCGGGGAAAAGTGTAAGGTGAGTCAGGTCACCTCGTGATCGGCCGGTGAGGGGGTCGAAGAGGGCCATTCTGTCGACCTCGTCGCCGAAGAACTCGATCCGCACCGCCTCCTCGTCGTTCTGGGCGGGGAAGATCTCCACCACGTCGCCGCGGACGCGGAACTTGCCCCGGGCGAACTCGATCTCGTTCCGCTCGTAGAGCATCTCGACGATCCGTTTCAGCACCTCTTCGCGGGTGATCCGGTCTCCCTTCTTGAGGGTCATGACCATCTGCATAAAATCCTCCGGCGAAGCCAGGCCGTAGATGCAGGAGACGCTGGAGACCACGATCACATCGCGTCGCGTCAGCAGGGAACTGGTTGTCGAGAGGCGCAGGCGCTCGATCTCCTCGTTGATTGAGCTGTCCTTCTCGATGTACGTGTCGGAGCGAGGGATGTAGGCCTCCGGCTGATAGTAGTCGAAGTAGCTGACGAAGTACTCGACGGCGTTGTTTGGGAAGAACTGCTTGAACTCCGAGTAGAGTTGGGCGGCCAGCGTCTTGTTATGCGACATGATCAGCGTCGGCCGATCCAGATTCTGAATAATGTTGGCCGCCGTGAAGGTCTTTCCTGAGCCGGTCACCCCGAGGAGCGTCTGGTGACGGTTCCCCATCCGGATCGAGCGGGTCAACTTCTCGATCGCCTGAGCTTGGTCGCCCTGGGGCTTGTAATCGGATCTCAGGTCAAAAGGCATCGGGCGGAAAGTAAGAAGGCGAAAGGTTTAAGGGGAAAACATGGAGTATCTCCTCAAATTCGTGTCTGCGCAACTGATGGAACAGAAACATAATCTGGAACTCATGAACTCAGGAGACAGATGATAAATGGAATCTGTTCGCTAGCGCCAATCGATAGAAGTGATTGGGAATGTTCTGGATTTAGAACAGCAGTCGCTTTCACTCAATTCTTCCTGAGTTCTCCGGATTCGACTCTGGCGATTCGCTCGGGGCTGTTATAGAGTGAAGTCTCATGAACAAGCGTCTGCTAGATCCTGCCCTTTTACCGATCCTCGAGAAAGTCGAGGCCGGGGAGCGCCTGAGCGGGGAGGAGGGGGTGTCCCTCTATGCTACCCGCGATCTAAACGGCCTCGGCTATCTGGCCAATATCGTTCGGGAGCGCAAGAATGGGAATGTGGCGACCTATGTCTTCAACCGTTACATCAACTACTCCAATGTCTGTATTCTAAGCTGCCAGTTCTGCGCCTTCAGCGCCAAGAAAAGGGATGACCATGCCTTCGAAATGGCGATCTCCGATGTCGCGGCCAAGACCAAAGAAGCCTGGGAGAACGGTGCCACGGAGATCCACATGGTAGGGGGACTTCACCCGACCCTGCCGGCCTCTTGGTATCTTGATCTCCTAAAGGCTATGAGAGAGGCGGCTCCCGGCATTCACCTGAAGGCCTTTACTGCCATCGAGATCCGCCATCTCTCCGACCGTATCTTCAAGAAGCCCGTTCAAAAGACCTTGGAAATCCTCCGAGACGCCGGTCTGAATGCTCTCACCGGGGGAGGTGCCGAGATCTTCGACCAACAGGTCAGGGATACCATCTGCCGTGGCAAGGAGACCGGCGAGGAGTGGCTGGAGGTTCACCGCACATGGCATAAGATGGGTCAGCGGAGTACTGCCACGATGCTCTATGGCCATGTGGAGACGGCAGAGCATAGGATTGACCATCTCCTGAAGCTTCGCGGTCTTCAGGATGAGACCCAGGGATTTACCGGATTCATCCCGTTTGCCTTTGTTCCTGAGACAACCGAACTCGCCCATATCCGACCTGCCTGCTCTACGGATGAACTGAAGAATCTGGCCATCTCGCGTCTCATGCTCGACAACTTTGATCACATCACCGGCTACTGGGTAAGTCTTGGGCTTCCTTTGGCCTCCATCGCCCTGAACTACGGGGTCGATGACCTCCACGGAACCATTCAGGAGGAGAAGATTTTTCACATGGCTGGTGCCAAGACCCCTCAGCAGCAGACCATTGTTGCCATGGAGAAGGCTATTCGTGAAGCCGGTAGGGAACCGATGCAGCGCGATACCTTCTACCATAGAATAGAGTCAACCTCACCGCGGACGGCTTCTGTTGCCGAGTTTACAGCAGGAGTATGAGCTTAGCTCGGATCGGGTGCGTTCCTTATCTGAATGCCCGACCGCTTTTAGTGGGACTTAGGGGGTTATCCTTGCCAATTAGAGAGTTGGTTCCTGCAAAGTTAGGTGAGGCTTTTCAGGCAGGCGAATTTGATGCGGCTCTACTCTCATCCATCGATGTTATTTCGCAGGAGAATCCTCAAGCTGTTGATGGTGTCTCGATCTCATCCCGGGGCAATGTCCATAGCGTGATTCTAGCCTACGAGGGGGATCTCAAGAGGATTGAAAGTGTGGTTCTAGACCCTGCCTCTCATACCTCCAATGCACTGCTGCGGATTGTGCTTGAGGAATTTCATGGAATCTTACCTGAGTATGTCCAATCTAATTCTGTCGAATCTAAAAATTTGGCCTGTCTGATGATTGGGGATCCCGCTCTCTTATTCAGGAAAACAGCCCTTGGTTCAGAGATGCAATTTCTAGATCTAGGTGGGGAGTGGTTTCGAAATACAGGTCTTCCCTTTGTATTTGCCATGTGGTCACTTAAGTCTGATTATATGAAAAAAAAGGAGTTATCAGAGCAGCTCCGCAGTGCTAAGCGTCTCGGACTTGAGCATCGTTCAGCAATCGCCGCACTGGAAGCCGATCCCGACTTCTCATTGCACTATCTCACCGAGTTGATCCGCTATGATTTGGGAGATAGGGAGAAAGCTGGACTCACTCTTTTCGGGGAGTTCTTGAGAAAAAAAGAGATTACTAAAGTTAACAATAAAATAATTTATTATTAACTTAATATAATCTATAAAAATGAGACTTTTATTATCTCTTTTGCTTGTATTTCTGACTGTTTTCTTCGCCCATAAAATCCAAGCTCAGACGCAATCTCCAGAGCAGATCCTCGCCACCTTGGACAAATGCCGGGAGCAGGTAATCAGCCAGCTCTCTTTTTCTAACAAGATGAAGATGAGGTCGGCGATGGGCGCCATCCAAGACAATCCTCAATTCATCGCGGCCAACGCAGCAGTGGCCAACGCACCGACTCCGGGAGCCAAAATTGATGCTAGAAAATCCTTGGCCAAGTTGAAGCTCGACCTCATCGAAAAGCGGGATCCTTCGCTGAGACCCGTGCTGGAGCAGATCCGCACGGCCCAGGCTGCGCTGCTGCAGTAAAGTTCGCTTTTATCTCCGACTCCAAGAGACGGATCCACCGCGATAACCGGTGGCGTGTCCTGATCCGTCACTCCAAGAGGCTGATCCGCCACGGGCGCCATAGGCTGCCCCCGTGTGGTCATAGGAATATCCATAGCCGCCGTGATTATTTGCGTAATAGGCGCCACTATTGTACGCACCGTGATAGGCAGCACCCGAACCATAGGCCGAGTTATAATGGTAAGCAGTGCCCGCTGCCCCGTAGTATGTCGAATTCACGCTGCGATAGTAGGGACTGGCATAGTAGGCTCCGGGATACCCGTAATAGGCTCCGCCGTAGTATCCGGGACCGATCCAACCTAATCCGGGAGCCGCGACCGCGGGAGGATAGCCGTAGTTCATTCCGCTGCAGGCGGTGAGTGCCAGGGCAGCGAAACCGAGAAGGGAGGCGGAGAGGAGGTTCATGAAAGTTTTCATCGTGGTGATCTGTTGAAGGTTGAATTTCATCAGCGACTTGCACTCCGAGATTCACTCTGAGTTGCTTCCTGGCGAACGTCTTTTAGGACGGCTTGGAAGGGGATCTCCTTAAAGGCCTTGGATTGCTGGAAAGAAAAGAGGGACG
>CAIXGT010000082.1 GCA_903919105.1 uncultured Spartobacteria bacterium
CGGTAGCGGCGGCGTGATCGTCATGGATGATTCCCGCAACATGCTCTGGGCTCTCAACAACCTGAATGAATTCTACGCCCATGAGAGCTGCGGTCAGTGCACCCCGTGCCGCGAAGGTGTCCTCTGGATCGACAAGATGACCACCCGCATGGTGAATGGGGAGGGAATTGCCCAAGATCCCGCGACCCTTAAGAATGTGGCCGACAACATTGCCGGTCGCACGGTCTGCGCCTTCGGTGAGGCGGCCTCATGGCCCGTCCAGAGTTTCCTCGAGAAGTTCCCCGAGGAGTTCCAGGTCGCTTCCAACTAAGGTCTCCTGAATGGAACGTCGTGCCGCACTCATGGTGGCAGGCGCGACTGGGTTCCTCGGCATTGCTCTTGGGGCTTTCGGGGCTCATGCACTGAAGGGTTTACTTGAGGTGCACCATGCACGGGAGATCTGGAATACCGCGGTGCTCTATCATCTCGTTCACGCCCCTGTCCTTCTCTGGTTGGCGCGATGCCAAGTGGTTCTGCAAATCCCTTTCTCTTTCTTCGCTCTCGGCATCCTTCTTTTCTCAGGAAGTCTCTATCTGCTGGCAATTACCGGCATTACCTGGCTCGGAGCCATCACTCCCATCGGTGGACTGCTATTGATGGCTGGCTGGGCCTTCATCGCATGGAGTGGCTTTCGCTCGGAATCCCAATCCTCCTGATTTTTCGATGATCATTCTGATCTTGCGATGATCGCATTCACCGAGAGTTTTGTTGTGCTAACCCGAGGGAAGGGGACCTATGAGATCACAGACCAAGTCGCAGAGTTGCTTGCCCGCAGCGGAATCAAGACGGGACTCGCTACGGTCTTTGTCCAGCATACCAGCGCTAGTCTGGTGATCTATGAGAATGCCGATCCCACGGCCCGCGCCGATCTCCACCGTTTCTTCGAGGATCTGGTTCCCGAAGACCACACCGGACTGATCCATACGGCGGAGGGGCCTGATGATTCCACCAGTCACTTGCGGATGGCTCTGACTCGCACAAGCGAGTCGATTCCGGTGGCCGACGGAAGGCTCCAGCTTGGGACTTGGCAGGGGATCTATCTCTTTGAACACCGTAGATCACCGCACAGGCGAACTGTGACGGTGAGTCTGATAGGGAATTAGCCCTTAAAGACAAACTTGCAGATCACGAGGGATGCGGCGACTCCGGCCGCGTCGGCCATTAGGCCGGCTGCAAGTGCGTGGCGACCGCGGCGGATGGCCACAGAGCCGAAGTAGACGGCCAGGACATAGAGTGTGGTCTCGGTACCCCCGAGGATCGTGCCGGCAAGGTGAGCTGGATAGCTGTCGGGACCGCAGGCCTTGACGATCTCGGCAAAGAGTCCTGTAGCGGCACTTCCACTAAGGGGGCGTACGAGTACCAAGGGCAGAACCTGAGGAGGCAAACCGATCAAATCGAGTACAGGTGATAGAAGACGGGTGAGAATGTCGATCCCTCCTGCGGCACGGAAGATCCCCACGGCGACCAGGATGGCCACCAGGTAGGGGAAGATCCGCAGGGCGACCTGAATCCCCTCCTTGGCCCCCTCGATGAACTCTTCATAGACGGCCACGCCACGGAGTGCTGCATAGAGAGGAAAGAATCCTATTAGGAAGGGTATGGCGACGAGCGAGATGCTCTGAATGATGGCGATCGCTAAGGAGTGCTGTCCCTCGACTCCTGACAAAGCCAAGCGACCGATCGTGATGACAAAGAGGGCCACGTAGCCACCCAGCAGGATCTTCTTCCAA
>CAIXGT010000083.1 GCA_903919105.1 uncultured Spartobacteria bacterium
CGAATTGCAGCCTCTCCCTAACCCTGCATCGCGCAGAGAACCGCCTTGCCTGTCATCTCTGCGGCCATGGAGCAAAGCCTCCTGAGCGCTGTCCCGAATGTAAGGATCCGAGCATTCAACATTCTGGCATCGGCACCCAACGGGTCGAGGAGACAATCAGACGACTTTTTCCGAAGGCGCGTCTTGCGCGGATGGATGCCGATACCATGTCCCGTCGAGGATCCTATGCCGAGGTGCTTGGAAAATTTCGTGCGCGGCAGATCGATATTCTGCTGGGCACACAGATGATCGCCAAGGGGCTTGATTTCCCGAACGTCACCCTTGTTGGCATCATCAATGCCGACATAGGCCTTCACTCTCCCGATTTCCGTGCCGGGGAACGCACCTTTCAGCTCCTGACTCAGGTTGCCGGTCGTGCCGGTCGAGGCGAGACCGAGGGGGAGGTGATCGTCCAGACGTTCTCGCCGGCCAGTCCCTCCATCCAGCATGCCAGGCATCACGATTACGCCGGTTTTTTCGAGCAGGAGATCTCCTTCCGGGAGGCGTTTTGTCATCCGCCATTTACGCGCATGGTTCTGGTTCAGATTCGCGGAGTCTCGCTCGAAAAAACAACCTGCTCTGCTGGCCATATCGCCACGATTTTCCGCAAGAAGGCCCCTCCTTCGGTTGAGGTGTCCGAGGCATCTCCCGCCCCCCTGGAGCGATCCCACGGGCAATTTCGGTTCCATGTGACCCTGAAGGCGAAATCGGGCGTCGTGCTGGCAAGGCTTGTCCGTGAGGTTGCTTCGGAATTTAAGCTACCCGAGGGGGTCATCATGACCATTGATGTCGATCCCTACTCGTTGATGTAGGCACTCTTTTCCCCTGCTTTACAAGAGGCTCTGCAATCCAGAAGGTTGAGTGATGAGCAATCCGGAGCCAACGATCATTCCCCGGTTAAGGAGGGGGGAAGTCATGGATCGCCGCACCTTCCGAGGTAAGCTGGACCATCTGTTACGGTACATAGCCGCCACGTTTTTCGGATTGCTCTTCTGTGGCTTCCTTCTTGGAATTCCTATTCTTCTGGTAATCACCTCCACGTATGGCCTTGGAGATGCCGTGCGGGCTAAGGCCGAAGGACTGCTCGGAGGCAAGTTTTACAGCGTCAGCATTGGACGAGTTCTTTTCAGCCCAACACGCGGCTTTATTCTGGAGCGATTACAGATTCACGACCTCACACCAGGCCAACGATTAATCGTTTCCGCCAACAGGATTGCCGTCTCTATGAACATGGATTCGCTTTTGCGGCGCAACCCGCGTCTTGAGCGGATTTTTCTCCGCGATGCCACACTTGATATTCCCCTAGGGCCTTCCGAACAGCCCCGCCTAAGACTCGATCATGTCCGTGGCCTGATTATCTGTCCCCCCTCGCAGTTTCGATTGAGTTCGGCTACCTTTGAGATTGCCGGGATCAAGGTCAACGTCTCCGGTTCTTTCCTGAACCCGCAAAAGTTCTCACCCAAACCGGTTTCTTCGGAAGGGCCTGGGAAAACGGCCCAGACCATCGATGCGATTCAACGTGAGTTGAGGTCCATTCACTGGAGTGAAGGGAAGCCCGTGCTCACGATTCAGGCAGGGGGTGATCTCGGTGATTCCGAGAGCCTAAGGGTGGACCGGGCGGAGCTGCTGACAGGGCCCGGAGAATGGCATGGGATAACTTTCCGGCGGATCGGGATTGAGCTTCATTATCAGGACAGCAAGTTGACCTTTGATCGGCTTTTCACTGATGACGGTGCTGGGATCTTTCAGGCTGCGGGAAAGGCAGATTTCCGTGCAAAGAACGCGTCCTTGGAGTTTGCGGGAGCATTGAGGGGGAGTGTGCTGCCGGCCCTGCTTCTCCCCCATGAAAAGGCGATTGACTGGAGCTGCCGGGACCCGCTCCACCTCGAAGGGAATTTCTCGGCTGATTGGCTCTCGGGAAAATCCTCCCTCGGCGGTATAGCTCGATTCAATACTGGGCATTTCGGTTTTCGCGGAGTGATGTTCGACACGATCTCGGCCGGAGTTGCGCTCCGAGATGGAAAGTTTCTTGTCCGAGACCTCCGCGCATCCGGGGAACCCGGAGCAATCGACGCCGATCTTATGCTTGCTCCCGGTGACAACCGTCTGCGTATCAAGGCATCTCTCTTCCCTTCAAGGTTTGCGCCGATGACAGGAGGGAAAACCAGGGAGGCTTTTGAGGCGATGGATTTCAAGGAGCCACTGCAGATCAACTTTGAGGGCGGCGCCCCTATCCTTGATCCCCTGCAGCTTCAGGGGAATGGAAGCCTGGAACTCGGGAAAGCCGCCATGCGGGGGGCCGGGATTGACGGGCTGAGTTCAAATTTTCGCGTAGCCAATGGCGCAGTCACTTTCCGGGATATTTTGGTGAGAATGGGCGAGGGCTCGGGACGCGGCGAGTTCGTCTACG
>CAIXGT010000084.1 GCA_903919105.1 uncultured Spartobacteria bacterium
CGGCGGAGGTTTCAAAGGCGACAAATTCAAATACTTCGATGGTGAGGTGCCTGCAGATTACGTGCTGAGCGAAGGAGATCTCATCGTTACGATGACGGATTTGAGTAAGCAGGCTGACACACTAGGGTTTCCTGCCATCGTCCCCCAAAACAGAGGCCCATGCTATCTCCATAACCAACGTTTAGGGAAAGTGCTCATTAAGGATGGTGCAAATGAAGACAGTCGGCGACATCGGAGATGTGATTTGTGGCAAGACGCCACCGACATCGGTTTCCGACTACTATGGCGACTACATTCCTTTCATCACGATTCCCGACATGCACGGAAATGTCTTCGGTGCAGCGACCGCGCGGAAGTTGTCCCACGCTGGAGCAAACTCGCAGGCCAACAAAACGCTCCCGCCAGGAAGCCTCTGCGTTAGCTGCATCGCGACTCCTGGGCTGGTGATAATCACCTCGGAGGACTCGCAGACGAACCAACAAATCAACTCGGTCGTTCCTCACCAAAAGGAGGAAACCTATTTCTGGTATTGGGTCATGACCGGCCTCGGAGCCGATATTGCTTCAAGCGGCAGCGGCGGATCGGTGCTGGTGAATCTCAGCAAGGGTCGCTTCGAAAAACTCCAAGTCATCAAACCACCGCACGCGCTCATACGCGCTTACCACAACGCGGTGCGCCCATTGTTTGAAACCATCCTCGCGAACACCCACCAATCCCGCACCCTCGCCACCCTGCGCGACACGCTGCTGCCGAAGCTGCTGAGCGGGGAAATCTCAGTCAAAGAAGCGGCATGAACGCTCTCTCCGTAGTCGAGCGCAAACGCTTTGAGAAGCTATTCGGAATGTCTAGTGGTAAGGTCTTAGACCTTACAAACGCTACATTCGCCGAGATATTTCGCCAAGACGTTGGGGTCGATATCTATGATGAAAAGTACTCATTTAACGGGGACTCTAAAGCGAAGCGGCTGAGGGCTTTTTGGGAGGTGGAATCAGAGAAGCAAGTGGGCAAAGCGCTGTTCCATCTTCTTCAACTCTTGGATTACCAAAATGGGGGTGGAGTCAATACGAGTACTGCGCAAGAGTTTGAAGAAGCGTTTCATATAACAACGCGGCTTCTTTCGGCTGAGGGTCCTGAGGAATCTGAAGCTGACTTTCTACGGCATAACTTCGGACAACTATCGTTTGATGGCTTGGGCTTCGACTCGAAGTTCATGGCTATTTTAGATTCGAGAGCCATTGAGGCATCTGCGTGCATTAAATCGGGAGCTCCGCTGGCAGCTGTCTTTATGTGCGGAAGCATGCTTGAGGGTGTATTGCTTTTCGTAGCCTCAAAAAATCCAGCTGAGTTCAATCGAGCTGCAGCGAGTCCAAAACAAGTTGGAACTGACAAGGCAAAGCTCTTTGAGGACTGGTCTCTATGTGACCTCATCAATGTAGCCCATGAGATTGGATTAATTCGTTTGGACGTAAAAAAATTCAGCCATGCCCTTCGAGATTTTAGGAACTACATTCACCCGAACGAACAGGTGAAATCCGATTTTCATCCTGACCAACTTACAGCTCAGATTTGCTTTCAGGTGTTGCGTGCCGCGATAGCAGGCCTCAAGGAAAGCAGACTCGGTAACCCATAAAATGCCCCTGACGAATTTCATATCGAGGAGGCCGCCCTGGAGTGGCTGGCAGAGCTGGGCTATGCCATCGACCATGGTCCCGATATGGCTCCGGGGAAATTCCTGATTCCTGACTGATCAAAAGGAGAATCCCATGAGCGACGAGACCCCTCAGAAAGAACTCACCCGCGAGGAACTCTATGAGAAGGTCTGGTCGACTCCGGGGACGAAGCTGGCCGAGGAGCTGGGGATCTCGGATGTGGCGATCACGAAGAGCTGCAAGAAGCTGAATGTCCCCCGTCCCTCCCGCGGGGACTGGGCGAAGCTGGCTGCAGGAAAGAAACCCAGGAAGCTCCCGCTCCCTCCCACACCGGATGAGGTCTTTCTCAAGTCGGCGGAGCAATCTGTCGGCAATGAGCTTTCCCTGCCTGAATCCACGGAATCCCTTCATGAGCTTGCCGCCGCGCTGATCGCTAAGATCAAGAAGGCACATGTCGATTCTGACAAGCGAGCCAGCTTTTACGGTGATCGCACGCTACCGGAGGTCAAGGTGACGAAGGCTCAGGCGGAGCGAGCGGCACAGGCATTCCATGTGATTCTTCAGAAGGTGGAGCCGCTGGGGATTAC
>CAIXGT010000085.1 GCA_903919105.1 uncultured Spartobacteria bacterium
AGATCACCACAAAGCAGATCCATGGAAGCGCCCATCGGTAGTTCCAATGCGTTACGAACGGAGCGAGGCGTGTCTCGGGAAACTCAGCGTTGTAGCGCAGGTAATCAGTGAGTTCCGGGAGTCCCATGAACTCAGAGTTCATGGTGGAGCTTGCGATTTTCCATGGGGTTTCATGCCAGCCCTTGATCTCTAGGCGTGGGGAGGACTCTGAGGAGACTTGGTTTCCGGATTCGTCGACAATCACATGCCTAGCATCCATGAGTAACCAGCTTCCTGCTTCCGGGATATAAGAGGCATGTGGAGTATACCACTTTTCCGTTACGACTCCCGACTCGTTCTGTTGGATGATCTCGACATTCAAGGCTTGGTTGGCCTTGGTGAACATGGCAGTGAGATACCAGAGTCGGCGGTCCTCGCGATTGCGGAACAAATGATTGTTAATCCCGTTGAACGGCTTCTGTCCCGACTTGATCTCGCCCTTGATTTCTGAACTCGAGGAACCTGCCTGCGGAGCCAGTCGGTAGTTGAGGACGCCCAGAAGAGCCGTCATAACGAGTCCAACGATCACCAGAGGGACGAAAATCCTGTAGAGGCTGACGCCTGCACAGAGCATGGAGATAATCTCGTTGCGACGGGACATCTGGGTCAGTGTGTAGAGCAGGGCCAGAAGGAGACCGACCGGAACGCTCAGGACGATGACGCTCGGGATCTGCAGCAGATAGTAGCGCGTTACGAGGGCAAAAGTGGCATGTCCGGAAAGAAAATCCGGTAAGTTGACGCTAAGGTCCCAGACCAGCCAAACCGAGACGAACCCGGAAACGCAGTAAAAAAACGGGATCAGAAACTTGTTGAGAAGGTAGCGGTCGAAGATCGTCATGGCAGTCACCGGCAGAAACCCGTTGCAGGAGGCCGGAAAGAACACGATTCTGAGTCCCTTGCGTCGGATTCTGCAATCGTAAACACCCTGCTCTCCCGACCGATATCTATGATTTCCATTAATGAAGAGCTCAATTCCGGCGCTTCCCCTGTGACGGGAGGCTTCGCACGTGAGATTGCGGAACTCTTCGGGCCGAAGGGTTCGCTTGCCTCGATCCGGGGTTTTGAATGGCGTCCCGAGCAGCAGCGCATGGCGGAAGGGGTGGCCGGGGCTTTGGCAGATCGCTCCCATTTTGTGGTTGAGGCAGGAACCGGCGTTGGAAAATCTCTGGCCTACCTGATCCCCGCCGTCCTTCATTCCATTAGGACAGGGCGGAAGGCCCTGATCAGCACCCACACTATCAACCTTCAGGAACAGCTGCTTTACAAGGATGTCCCGCTGGTGAGGGGTCTGATCGGTGAGGAGTTCGAGGCAGTTCTGCTCAAGGGACGTCAGAACTATGTCTGCCCCACCCGGCTTGCCCGCGCCCTTCGCTATGGCAGCGATCTCTTTACCACTGAGGAGAAGCCGGAGCTGGAACGCATCCGGGAGTGGGCCGCGATAACCTCTGACGGATCGCTCAGCGATCTTCCCTTCGAGCCTGCACAGCAACTCTGGGCCCAAGTCTGCAGTGAGCAGCATCTCTGCACGCCAAAGACCTGCGGCCGTGACTCCGGATGCTTCTATCAGTCGGCACGCCGTCGTGCGCAGTCGGCCCAGGTTCTTGTGCTCAATCACACCCTCTTCTTCACTCTCCTTGGGGATCCCGAGGACGAGGGGATCGGTTATCTCTTTCCAGATGATTTCGTGATCTTTGACGAGGCCCACACTGTCGAGCAGGTGGCCTCACGGCATCTCGGATTTTCACTCTCGCAGTATGGTCTCCGTCAGTCGATCCAGCGTCTCTATAACCCGAGGACCCGGAAGGGGCTTCTCCAGCAGGCTAGACACAATGAGGGGATCAGCACCGCAGCGGATCTTATCCCTGAAATTGACCGCTTCTTTGACTCGATTGCCGGTGCCTGCACTTTCCGGCAGGGAAGGGAATGCCGCGTGCGTGGGGATCAGTCGGCCGACCTTATCGAAGCCGTTTCAGAAAGTCCTCTCTCCGAGAGTTTGGCACGCTTGGCGGATTCTGCCGGCGCAGCCGCCGGGAAGGCAGAGGAGGAGGGGCTGAAGGGGGAGCTGTCCGAGGTCGCCTCGAGACTCAGAACATCCAGGGCGGGGCTTGTCGATTTTCTCTCCCAGAGCGAACCGGGGCATGTCTACTGGGTGGAGCGTAATGGCAAGACCTCCTCCTGGTGCAGTCTGCATGCGGCACCCGTGGCCGTGGCGCCGCTCTTGGGCCGGCTCCTTTTTCGCGAGGGCAGCACCGCGGTTATGACAAGCGCGACGCTTTCTGTCGGATCTTCCGAACTCGATTATTTCCGAGGCCGTGTCGGTGCTCTGGAAGTGCCCTCTCTGCAACTCGGCTCCCCTTTCGATTACTCAAAGCAGATGAAGCTGCATCTCGTACGCAAGATGCCTGAGCCGAAGGATCCCTCGTACGAGGAATCGCTAGCCACATGGATCAGACATTTCACCGAGGAGAGTCACGCGCGGGCCTTTGTCCTCTTTACAAGCCACCGGACCATGCAGTCCGTCGCCGCCCGGATGGGAGATTTCTTTGAGAAGAAAGGATGGAATCTCATCGTGCAGGGAGGGGGGCTTTCGCGGTCACGCATGCTGGAAAGTTTTCGTGAGGATGGGGAGAGTGTCCTTTTCGGGACTGATAGCTTCTGGACGGGTGTCGATCTGCCTGGCGAGGCTCTTTCGAGCGTGATCATCACGAGGCTTCCGTTCGTGACCCCCGACCATCCCCTCACCGAGGCAAAGTTGGAGGAAATCGAGTCCGCGGGAGGTGATCCCTTTCAAACTTATTCACTTCCCGAGGCGATCCTGAAGCTCCGCCAGGGAGTCGGCAGGCTCATCCGTAGCTCTAAGGATCGAGGCTCCATCGTCATCCTCGACAGTCGCATTCTTTCGCGTCCCTACGGCAAGGCCTTCCTCAAGGCTCTGCCAGAGTGTCCGGTGGAGATTGCGTAGGGGAAAAGGTTGAAACTTGAAAGCTGAACCAAGCTCGTAGGACGAGCGCGGTAGACCACGATATAGTCGTAGCCCGGAGGGCGCCACGGCTTCCCGGGAGGAAAGTGGCGTCAATCGAGAGAGGAGAGTCGAGGGCTATCAAAAGCTGTTTTAGGCAGTTTGCTTAATCCAAGCTCTCGACTCTCGTCTTTCGACCCTCGTCGCACTTAAGGCGTCTTGTAGTGGAGAGAGACTAGGCGCAGGGATTTATCCCTTTCCTCGATGCTATAGTAATTCAGCTCAAGGTTCACGTTAGGTTGGCTCCATTGATAGATAATAAGCGTGTATGTGGTTTCCTTCGGAATATTGTCCCCTGGAGGATGTTCCTTCACCTTATTCACCAGAAGAGTGCCGGGGCCGTAACGCTCGTCAATACGGCGTCTGGTGCGGTCGAAGAAGTCGACCGTCTTCTCGGCATCCCAGGAGGGATCGTCATACTGAAGCTCTATCTCGATGAGGGCGCCATCTTTGAAGTTGAAGAGCGACTTTTTCAATAACGTATCACCGATGCTGAGTCCGTCGGCTTCCAAAACGACTTTACCGATCGATTTCTCGGTGCAGGACGTTTCATGGGCCTTCACAGCGTTGATCATCTCACGAACCTTGTCGATGCTGTCCCCCCAGGTTAACGAGTAGGGAATTTTGATTTCCTTCAGCGTCTGCTGCTGATCAGCCACGGCGACTCCTCCCGCCATCTGCAGGGCTATCATCATGAGCATGATCCGAAGTGCGTTCATGGGACGGATTCTTCAGCAGACGGTGACGAATGGAAAGCATCCGAAGCGACTTCCAGCTTTCCTGCGGAGAGGGGAACTAGTCGGTCCAAGCCAGTGATTTCATAGGTTGTTGTTTCGCCGAGATCCTTGATCATCAGGCTGGCGCTTCCCTCCTTCATGCCATGGGCAAGGAGAGCTCTTTGATGGGAATCCTGGCTTCCAAGTGGGGGTAGGGGAACGGAAAGGATAGGAAGTCCTTCGACGGCAAGGATGCAGACTTTTTCCTCAAGCCTTGCAGTGACTGAAAGAGGAGTGCTTTTTTCCATCAACGCGTCTCTGGCCGCGCGAACATTAATCGCGTTTTTGATCAAAGGCATGGGTGAAAGCGCAAAAGGCTCTTCAGGCGGCATCAGGCCATTGCAGCGTTCCGAGAACGGCAGCTTGGAGACAGTTAGGGGGCCGTGAACAATCCCTTGTGCCCTATAGTTTCCTGCCGGCACGAGCCTCCCTTGATCATCTTTTTGATCCCAGGTCATGATGAGGCCATTGAGCCCGGATGGAATCGATTCTACAGATGCATCGCGATACAGGAGCCGTATTAGGGCCCCCTCTTCAGAAAAAATCCCTAGCGTCACCGGTCCCTCCAGTTCCGGAAGTGCCACGGCGAAGGACTGGTCGCCCCTTGCGTTAAGTCCAAGGGCGGAGATCAGGCAGAGAAAAAGGATCAGAGCCGCAGCTTGAAAAATCACCCGGCGAAACCAACCCAGCGGTTCCCTAGTTTCTCCAAGATCTTGTTGCAATACCGGACGTGCTATCTCCATGCTTATTAATCGTTGAACATGAGCAGGTCGATGCCCAAGACTTTTCGGTTGTTGTCCGCGGGAATCGCGGCGATTTTTTTCCTATGCCTTTCTGCATCCAGAGCGATGGCGGTTCAGGTTTCCGGTTTGGATGCCGATGCCTCTGTCCGGGCCTCCTCGGTCGCCTTGGAACAGAAGGATTATCAGAAGGCCCTCTCCGATCTAGGGCCGGCACTTCAATTGCGTCCTGAGGACCCGACCGTCTTGAATCTCAAGGGTGCGATTCTAACCAAAACCAAGGATTACGCCGGAGCCCGACTCTGCTATGAGGGGGCTCTGAAGGCATCGCCCGGTTTCTTTCCTGCCCGGTACAACATCGGCGCCTTACTTTCACTTCAGCAGCAGTGGGATCCTGCGATTGCCTATTTCCGGAACCTTTTGATCGAACAGCCCAACAACGAGCTGGTGGAGTACAAGCTCCTTCTCCTCTTACTAATTCAAGGTTCTGATCCAGCACTGGAAAAGCGGCTTTTCGACTCGCCAATCCCAAGCAACACCCCCGCTTGGTACTTTGCCTCGGCGGCACGTTCCTACAAGGCGGGCGATCCTGACAAGGCCTCACGACTCATTAATGTCGCCAAAAGCGTCTATGGGGAGAAGACGCAGATCTTTCAGGAGGAGCTCGACGAGAGCGGCCTTGCCACAGCAAAAAAATAACAAACTCCATGTCTCCATCCATTCTAGTAACCGGCGGCGCGGGCCTCATCGGAAGCGCCGTGATTCATGCCCTCAACAATCGTGGTCAGGAGGATATCCTTGTCACGGATGTCCTCGGCAAGGATGAGAAGTGGAAGAACCTCTCGCCACTTCGCTTCGACGACTACATGCAGGCCGATGTCCTCCTCGACGTCCTCGACGAAAACCCCGATTCACTGGGCTCCATCCGCACCATTTTCCATCTCGGTGCCTGCTCTGCGACGACCGAGACCGACGCCGGATACCTGATGGAAAACAACTTCGGCTACACCAAGCGCCTCGCCCAGTGGGCACTGCAGCGCGGTATCCGCTTCGTCTACGCCAGCTCCGCCGCCACCTACGGCGACGGAATGCAGGGCATGGACGACGGGTCGCATCAGCTCGCGTCATTTCGCCCGCTTAATGCCTACGGCTACTCGAAGCATCTCTTCGACCTGCATGCCAAGCGCAACGGCTGGCTTGACCAGATGGTAGGCATCAAATACTTCAACGTCTTCGGGCCGAACGAAGGGCACAAGGGGGAGATGCGCAGCCTCGTCTCCAAGGCTTACGAGCAGATCCTCGAGACCGGCAAGGTCCGCCTCTTCAAAAGCCACCGCCCCGATTACCGCGACGGTGAGCAGGTCCGCGACTTCGTCTACGTGAAGGATGCTGTCGCCATGACCCTCCACCTCGCCGACACACCCTCGGCCAACGGCCTCTTCAATATCGGCACCGGCACCCCCCGTAGCTGGATCGATCTCGCGACGGCTCTCTTCACCGCGCTCGATCGCAAGCCCGAGATCGAATTTATCGACATGCCGGACCATATCCGGAACCAGTACCAGTACCACACCTGCGCCGATGTCAGCCGGCTCTGCGCCACCGGATGGACGACTCCCACCACCACGCTTGAGGAATCCGTCGGCGACTATGTCCGTAACTACCTAGTCCCGGGGAAGCATCTGGGAGATGCATAGGGGTTTAGGTTGCAGACTGTTAGGCTGTTAGGAAAATCTCCCGCAGTTGCGCCTCTGCGCGAGAATTTCCGCTTCTTAATCCCTGAAGTTTTTGAAGCTGAGCGAAACCCCGAAGTCCTTGCCCTTCAGGAAGGCGATGACCTCCTGAAGTTCATCCCGCTTGGTGCCCGTCACGCGGACCTGCCGGTCCTGGAGCGAGGCCTGCACCTTGAACTTCTCGGCCTTGATCGCCGTCGTGATCTCCTTGGCCTTATTGCCCTCAAGCCCCTGGGTGATCACGAACTCTTGGCGGGTGTTGCCGATCGAGGAGACGTCGGGGTCCTTCTGTTCCACATTGCGGAGATCGACACCTCGTTTTGCGAGCTTTCCTACCATGATTTCGCGGACCCCCTTGAGCTTATTGCCATCCTCGGCGGAGAGAGTGATGAGTTCTGGCTTAGTCAGTTCGATCTTGACGTTGCTTCCCTTGAAGTCGAACCGGGTAGCGAGTTCCTTCACGGCTTGATTCACCGCATTCTCGATCTCCATCCGCTCGATTTCCGAAACAATGTCAAAGGAAGGCATGTGGGGAAGGTTGAAGGTTTAAGTTGAAAAGTTAAAAGGTAAAAAGTGGGAAAGTTGGGGCAGATGGTGCCGACCCTTCCTTGTGAACCTTGTTATGTTTCACTTTCCAACTTTTGACCAAGGAGGTGAAGCCTCCTTTTGCGAGTTGCATTCCATCTCTTCTGCATGAATCTTATCCAGCCCGTCTAAGTCACAAAGAGGCGGAATAGAGACTTTAGCGCGACCATGACCACGACAGACACTTCCGAGAAGCCCCGCACCGAGAATACCCGCGTGTGCGGCGTGACGCGTCTTGTTTCTCCCCGCGAGATCAAGGAGAGGCTCCCTGCCAGTGCTGAAATCCTTGCCAAGGTGACTGAATACCGTGAGACCTGCCGCCGTATCCTGCGTGGCGATGATCCCCGCCTTCTGGTCATCGTGGGCCCCTGCTCGATCCATGATCCCGTCTCCGCTCTTGATTATGCACGCCGACTTGCGGATCTGGCCAAAGAGGTTGAAGACAAGCTCTTCCTCGTGATGCGCGTCTACTTCGAGAAGCCCCGCACAACTGTCGGATGGAAGGGACTTATCAATGATCCTTACCTGAACGATTCCGGTGACATGCAGCATGGCATCAAGGTGGCCCGCCAGCTCCTGCTCGATGTCGCGGCTCTTGGCCTTCCCGCAGCCACCGAGGTGCTCGATCCGATCATGCCCCAGTATATTGCGGATCTGATCAGCTGGTCGGCTATCGGAGCCCGCACCACCGAGTCCCAGACACATCGCGAGATGGCCAGCGGCCTCTCGATGCCAGTCGGCTTCAAGAATGGCACGGATGGCAGCATCCAGACGGCCATCGACGCCATGCGCTCCTCGCGCAGCGCCCACAGTTTTCTCGGCATCGACCAGGAGGGCATGACCAGCATTATCAAGACAGCGGGTAATCCTGATGGTCATCTCGTTCTCCGTGGCGGACGCGACGGGGTGAACTACCATCCCCATCAGACAGCGGATGCCGCCGCCAAGCTCAAGGGCGCAGGCGTACCAACGGCCATCATGATCGATTGCAGCCATGCCAATAGCGGCAAGGATCCAGCCCGTCAGCCCGAGGTCTGGAACAGCATTCTGGAGCAGCGTGCCGCAGGTCGCAGCGATATCGTAGGAGCAATGCTGGAAAGCCATATAGGGCATGGGGCTCAGTCGCTTGAGGGTGATCCCTCCAAGCTCCGTTACGGGGTCTCGATCACGGATGCCTGCCTCGACTGGGAGTCGACGGCGGAGCTTCTCCGCAAGGCGTAACCTCTTCTTTCCCGTGGGACTGACCGTCAGGGAGCTTTCCTTTGCGGCGCTTGATTTTGAATCTGCAGGAGAAAGCGCGAACGAAGCCGGAGTTCCAGTTCAGATTGGCATTGCCTGGATGCAAGATCTCTCCGTGTCGCCCGCTTCTTTCTACCGGAGTTATCTCAAGGCTTTACGCCCCGTCACTTGGAGCGCTCAGCAGATCCACGGGATCACCAATGAGGATCTACGGAATGCTCCGGAACTCCTCTCCCTCTGGCCCGAAATCAAGCAGCGGCTTGGAGGACGTTGGATGGTCGCTCATGGGGTCGGAACGGAAAAGCGTTACCTGAGGGCCTTTCCCATGCATGGGTTCGGGCCCTGGATTGATACGCTGACGCTGAGCCGCAAGATTCTGCCGGGACGCTCTTCCTATGCGCTCTCTGATCTGGCAAGGGAACTTTTACTGGAAGAGGAGGCGCGAGCCCTTCTTCCTGATTTCAGGTGGCACGAGGCGCTCTCAGATGCACTGGCATCACTTCTTGTGCTCAGGAAACTGATTGAACTGAGCGGAATCGCCGATCATCCAGCGGAAGTGCTGATGGTATGAAGGTAAAAAGTAGGAAGGTTTAGGCTCAGTAGACCGACAAGGGACTTTTACACCTTATAC
>CAIXGT010000086.1 GCA_903919105.1 uncultured Spartobacteria bacterium
CTGCTACTAGATAACAAATTCATTTTGGTATCAGAACAAAACGAACTTCTCCAACTCTGCATCAAGACTGGAAAACTGATCTCCGGCCTCATGCGCTCTCACTGTTCGCGCGCTTAATCCCCATTACCCATCCCCAATCACCTATTACCCATACGATGAAATCGTATCATCTCGATCACTTGGATTACCTCGAAACGGAAGCAATCCACATCATGCGTGAGGTTGCGGCGGAGTTTGAACGCCCTGCCATCCTCTTCTCGGGAGGCAAGGACTCCATCTGCTTGCTCCGGCTTGCCGAGAAGGCCTTCCGGCCCTCAGACATTCCGATGCCCTTCCTCAACGTGGCGACGGGTCACGAGTTCCCCGAGCTCCTGGAATTCCGCGACCGGCGGGCCAAGGAACTGCATGCAAAACTGATCGTTCGTACCGTGGACGAGGCCCTAGAAAAGGGAACCGCAGTCCAGGCACCAGGACAGATCAGCCGCAACCAGCTCCAGATTCCCGTCCTCTTGGGGGCGATCGAGGAGTTCCGCTTCGACTGCTGCATCGGCGGCGCCCGCCGCGACGAGGAAAAAGCCCGCGCCAAGGAGCGCTTCTTCAGCTTCCGCGATAGCTTCGGCCAATGGGATCCCAAGAACCAGCGACCCGAGATCTGGAACCTCTACAACGGGCGCCTGAATCCGGGTGAGAACATGCGTGTGTTTCCTCTCTCCAACTGGACCGAAATGGACGTCTGGGAATACATCAAGCGTGAGAAGCTGGAGGTCCCCTCCATCTACTTCAGTCACCAGCGCCGCTGCGTCCGCCGCGGAGGCCAGTGGGTGCCCGATACCGAGTTGATGCCAGCAAAGGCAAACGAGGAAGTGAAGGAGTTAATCGTCCGCGTCCGAACCATCGGCGACATCATCAGTACCGGGTGTGTCGAGTCTCCCGCCGCTACCTGCGACGATATCATTGCTGAGATCGCCGCAGCACGTGTCACCGAGCGTGGATCCCGCGCGGATGATCGCGTCTCGGAGGCGGCCATGGAGGACCGCAAGAAGGCGGGGTATTTCTAGGAATTCTGAGATCTCCATGATTACACAGCCGAAAAATCTCGCGCAGAGGTGCAGAGGCGCAGAGGGGAAGTAAATAACAATACGGTTTCGTATCCCCATTTTGTTTCTCCGCCTTCCTGAGTTCCTGAGTTCCAGATTTTTTATTCCGCAATGACCACTGCAAATCATCCCATAGACCTTCTCCGCTTCAACACCTGCGGATCTGTTGACGATGGTAAGTCGACCTTGATCGGCCGACTTCTCTATGACTCCAAATCGCTGATGGAGGACCAGATCGAGGCCCTCGAGCGCTCCGCCGACATCACCGGCGGGGGACAGATCAACCTCGCCAACCTCACTGATGGTCTGCGTGCTGAGCGCGAGCAGGGGATCACCATCGATGTCGCCTACCGCTACTTTGCGACTCCTCACCGGAAATTCATCATCGCCGATACGCCGGGCCATGTGCAGTACACGCGCAACATGGTCACCGGGGCCTCGACAGCCAACCTCTCGATCATCCTGATCGATGCACGCCAGGGAGTCATCGAGCAGAGCCGACGCCACGCGATCATCGCCTCGCTGTTGCGCATCCCCCACCTCGTTGTCGCGATCAACAAGATGGACCTCGTCGACTGGAGCGAGGATCGCTTTCTTGAGATCAAGGATCAGTTCGAGGAGTTCCTTCCGCGTCTCGACATCAAGGATGTGAAGTTCATCCCAGTGAGCGCACTCCAAGGGGACAACATCGTCACTCTCTCTGCTCACACCCCGTGGTATCCAGGACCGACACTGCTAGGTCATCTCGAGACCGTACACATTGCCAGCGACTGGAATCTCTCGAACTTCCGCTTCCCCGTACAGTGGGTGAACCGCCCGAACAATCCCACTGATCAGACTCTGCATGATTTCCGCGGCCTGAGTGGTCAGATCGCAGGAGGGATCGTTCGGGTCGGCCAGAAGGTGATGATTCTACCAAGTGGATTCAGCTCCACCATCAAGCAGATCTGGACCCTGGATGGCCTGCAAGAGGAGGCCTTCAGCCCACAGTCTGTGACGCTCGTGCTCGAGCATGATCTCGATATCAGCCGCGGCGATGTGATCGTTGATGCCGAGGATCTTCCCGGAGCTTCCTCGGATCTCCATGCTAAGATCTGCTGGATGAATCCGCGCCCACTCACGCCCGGCAAACAGTACTTACTCAAGCACACGAACCAGACGGTGAAGGCTGCGGTGACCTCCATCGAGAACCGGATCAACATCTCAACTTTTGACAAGGAAGAGGGCACCACAGAACTCGCCATGAACGACCTAGGTGAAGTGCGGATCAAGACTGCCAAACCGCTGATCTACGACGGCTACGCGATGAACCGGCTTACTGGATCCTTCATCCTGATCGAGCCCGGAACCAACGCCACGGTAGCCGCAGGAATGCTGCTGCCTCCCACCGAGGTGGCCCGCCCCGAATACCGCGACTTCGCGATCTAGTGTGCTTCGATCAATCCAGTTTAAAGTTTTTCCCATAAATTAATTGACGACCATATAGATCGTGTTATAAAAGTCACTTCGTTCGTCTAAAACCAAAAAATCAAACCATACCAATCATCCGCAGGAAAGGTCAGTCTTAAGCCTCTAAATACCAATGAAACCATCCATTCCATTCAAGGGTCTCAAAGAAGCCCTACATCGAGGAGCCATTTATTTGGCGTTTATTACGACTGTATCGGTCGCTTATTCAGCCGACGCCTCCTCCTCAGGAAACTTTTTTCAGGATTGGCTGACCCAGACCAATGGCGTCACCTACGGATGGTTCGGTTTGGCTCAACCGCTAAAGACATACGGCTTCAGCGTCACCGGTGAAGCCAAGGAACTTTACTCCGGGCAACTCTCCGGAGGACTCCCCAACCAAACCAAGAGCAACTGGGATGGTGAAGTGAAGCTGAAGTTCCAATATGATTTCGAACCGATCTTCGGGCTCAAGGGGCTGACAGCCGAGTCCAACTGGCGAGACCGCTACGGCGGACAACCACAATATGCGGCTGGAACCTACAATCTCTTTAATCCGACAGTGCTGAGCGGAAATCAGGGCGTGCGTATCATGACGCAACAGATTGAATACAACTCTCCGAACAAAGCCTTCATGATTAACCTCGGCTGGGAAAATCCCTACGAGCAATTCCTCCAGCAACCTCTCTCCAAATTCTTCGAGAACAATAATATCAC
>CAIXGT010000087.1 GCA_903919105.1 uncultured Spartobacteria bacterium
GGCGCAGATCGCTTCGGATTTGGAGCCACCCTTGAAGAAGGCGATTGCCTCCCGGGAGGTCATCTCCAGGACATCGTGGATCGACTTGCCTCGGTGTCTGATCGCAAGGACCCGCTCCTGATAGCGCTTCCCCTCGCACTCTGGGCAACGGAGGAAAAGATCGCTCAGGAACTGCATTTCGACCTTCTCAAAGCCAAGTCCCGAGCAACGGTCGCAGCGACCCTGTCCCGAGTTAAACGAGAAGGCAGAGGGGCTCATGCCGGCCTCGATTGCCTCGTCCTCCATGCCAAAGAGTTCACGGATCGAGTCGAAGACCCCGAGATAGACAGCCGGGGTGGAGCGGGGAGTGCGGGCGAGGGGAGACTGGTCGACCATCACCACATCGGAAAGCTCATCTCCACCCTTGATCGAGCGACAGCGACCGGCGGCCTCGCCCTCTTCGGCTGCCGCCGAGGTGAGATTGCGATAGAGCACGTCGCGGACCAGTGAGCTTTTTCCAGAGCCTGAGACACCGGTCACGCAGCAGAAGACTCCCAGCGGGAACTTCACATCGAGTTTCTCGATATTGTGATGGCGGATCCCTTTGATATCGATCCACTGTTTCGGTTTCTTCCGCTTCTTTGGCACTCCGATCACTTTGTCCCCGCGCAAGTAGGCGGCGGTGAGCGATTTCTTGGAGGAGGCAAGTTCGGAAAGAGGACCGGAGAACATCAGGGCACCGCCTTCCTGTCCACGCCCCGGCCCAAGGTCGACGATATGGTCCGCGGAGCGGATGACGGCCTCCTCGTGCTCGACGACAATGAGAGTGTTTCCCTTGTCGCGAAGGGCATGCATGATCTCGAGGAGCTTGCCGACATCACGCGGATGCAGGCCGACGCTCGGTTCATCCATGACAAAGAGCGTGTTGACCAGAGAAGCGCCGAGGCATGTTGTCAGGTTCACCCGCTCGATCTCACCCCCGGAGAGTGTCTTGGTGGCGCGGTCGAGCGTGAGATATCCCAAGCCGACCGCCTCCAGGTAGCCGAGCCGCGAAACGATCTGGTCCAGAAGCATTGTCGCCCCGGCATCGCCTGGCGCAATAGGGAGCTCACTGAGCAGCGGAGAGAGTCGTGAGACCGGTGTCCCGGCCATCTCGGGCAGGGTCATCGGCTTCCCGGGCAAGGGGAGACGGAAGTTCAGGGTCTCGGGTTGGAAGCGTCCCCCCTTGCACGTCGTGCAGGGAGTGTAGGCGCGGTAGCGGCTCAGGAAGACGCGGATGTGCATCTTGTAGGTTCGCTTCTCCATCCACTTGAAGAATCCGTCGATCCCGTACCACTGGCTGTTTTGCCACAGCTCCTCGCTGCTGAGATCCGCCCCCTTTTCTCCTGCGATCACGAAACGCTGGTCGGATTCGGGAAGCTCCTCAAAGGGAAGATGCACATCGATGTCCGCCATGGCACAGGCCCTCAGAAGATCTCGCTGACACTCGCGTGACTGACCACTCTGAAAAGGTTTCACCACACCGCCGGCGATGCTCAGGGAACGATCCGGCATGACCCGGTCATAGTCGAGGCCGATCACCCGGCCGAAACCGCGGCAGTCGGGACAGGCGCCAAGGGGATTGTTGAAGCTGAAGAGACCCGGCACGGGA
>CAIXGT010000088.1 GCA_903919105.1 uncultured Spartobacteria bacterium
AGGACATTCGTATCGAGAACGAAGTTCTTCACCGCGCTCGCAGCCTTTTTGAGTTTCTTTTTACCGGTGGCCTTACTAAGAGGAACTACTGGAAGGAGGATGCTCTGTTCTTCGGAGGTTTCCAGCGGGGCGGTTCGGTGCATGATGTGTGTTTTTTATAACGATGGAGTTAATTTAATGACGGAAAGTGGACGTAAAAAAGACGGGGAAACCATGGGGGGACGAGCTTGCCTCTGTGCGATCTCCGACCGGAGATGCTTAAACCACACCGAATCAATCTGGTGGCGGGAGTTGCTCAACTCTTTCTCTGTATTTCAGTACGGGTATCGTAATACAACCTTAAAATTGTGGCGGTTTAGTCATTTTTAAGATTTGGACCACTACTGGTGGTGTGATTATTGCATTATCGAGACAATCCAACCAAGCGATGCGCCGTAGATCATGTGGGCAAGGAGTTGGGCCAACCCTGTGCCTAAGCCCTTCTCATGATAGCCGGCAACCGGGTGATGCTCCATGATCACGATGCTGACAAGTAACATGATGATCACTCCATGCAGGCAACCTAGGAGCAGGCCTGTCATGGCATTGAAGGGGAGGCGGGAGAGATTCAGAAACCCCGCATAGAGAAACGCGAAGAGAATGCCCATCGCGACATGGAGTAATAGCCCCAGACGAAAGATCCTCTCCCGGCGACCCGTCATCAGAGACCCAACTGCTCTAACCACATCGATCTTTCCCCAGCTCATCCAGCGAGGAAGTAGCAGAAATGCCGTCATCATGAACGTGCCGACAATGCCGCCTGACAAAAGGGAAAGTATGATCTTCATGACTAAATTTACGATTCTGCTGCTCAGGAAGAACGGCTTAAGGCGTAAGGGATTTGCGTATCTTCACCCGCGGCATGTGTTACCTATGTCTAGAACCAAGGTGTTACCTATGTCCTGACCCGTGCCCCCGTGCCTATTCACCTTTCACCTTTCACCTTTCACCTTTCACCTTTTACAATCCCAAGATGCATTCTTTCCGTTATGTCGATGGCTCGCTGAAGTGCGAGGGGGTTGATCTGGAAACTTTAGCCGTTGAGGTGGGCACGCCCGCCTATGTCTATTCCGCTGAGACGGTCCGAGGTAACTACCGCCGACTTGATGCGGCGCTGGCACCGCTGGGAGACCGGATGATCTGCTATGCCATGAAGGCGAACGGGAATCTCTCCGTGCTAAACCTGCTAGCCAAGGAAGGGGCGGGATTCGACATCGTCTCGGGTGGCGAACTCTTCAAGGTTCTCAAGGCTGGAGGTCGCGCTGATCGCTGTACTTTTGCGGGTGTCGGCAAGACGGCCGCTGAGATCGACTACGCTCTGCGTGAGGGGATCTACAGCTTCAATGTCGAGTCGGAGGAGGAACTGGAGATGATTAATGATGTTGCGGGCCGGGCTGGTCTGGTGGCTCCGATCGCGATCCGCGTCAATCCCGATGTCGATGCCCCGACGCACAAGTACATCTCGACCGGCAAGAGTAAGAACAAGTTCGGCATCGGTCTCGACCGCGCCGCGGCCGTCTATGAAAGAGCCGCCGCACTTCCGAATCTCAAAATACGTGGTCTCCAGACCCATATAGGATCCCAAATCCTGAAAGCCCCTCCCTTCGCAGAGGCTGTAAGGAAGCTCACTCCGCTGGTTATAGAACTCAAGTCCAAGTACGGGCTTGAGTTTTTCAGCGTCGGTGGAGGCGTCGGCATTGTCTATCGAGGAGCCCTCTCCAGCGGTGACGCTGCCTGGTGGAAGGGAAGTGCAGAGGGAAGTGATGACATCAACTCGGAAAAGGAAGGAGAGCGTCTAGCACCTGAGACCTATGCAGCCGAGGTGATCGAGCCGCTGAAGCCGCTCGGTCTTCGGATCCTCTTCGAGCCGGGGCGCTTCATTGTCGGCAATGCCGGAGTCCTGCTCTCGACCGTTCTCTACAGGAAGTCCACTCCTGCCAAAAACTTCGTGATCGTGGACGCTGGCATGAATGACCTCATTCGTCCTGCCCTTTACGAGGGCTACCATGAGATCGAGCCGCTAAAGCAATGCGCCTCAAGCGCGTTGGAAAAAGTCGACGTGGTAGGGCCCGTCTGCGAGAGCGGAGATTTCTTCGCGCAGGATCGAGATGTTCCGGTGCTGGCACCAGGCGAACGTATTGCCCTGATGAGCTCTGGCGCCTACGGCTTTGTCATGGCCTCCACTTATAATGCCCGCCCTCTGCTTCCCGAAGTGCTTGTGGAGGGGGAGAAGGCGACTGTCGTTAGGGCGCGTCAGACTTGGGACGACCTTCTAGTAGGCGAGAGACTTCCAACTTAATCCCCCCTCGGGGCTTCAGTGCAGTTTGAATGGAGACTTGGCCACAAGATGCACAGAAAGCACAGGGTCGAAGGTTAAAGTCGTACGCAGTTTCTCTTCTTGTGTATTTGGAATGCCCGGCCTTTGCGTCGCATCCGTTACGTGTCCCTTATGTGGCTCCAACTTTTTCGAAAGTTTTCTTCCTAATTTGCCGGAGCGGGGGAGGCAGGAGTTCCAGGTGCTGAGGAATTCGTAGGTGTCGGCGGAGGCGTGGCTGTGTTTGTCGCGGGTGCAACGGCGGTGAGCGGGACAGGGGGATTGGTGAGGAGGCCCCGCGCCGTTGTGATCCATTCCTTCATCGAGGGATTCTGGGGATAGTTACTAACGAGCACCATGACTTCACCAAGGGCTCGGTTGGGCTGGCCAATGGCTGCGGTGTCCTTGGCCTTGCTGAAAAGGAGGTATGGGAGGCGGATCTGGTTGAATGCATCGGCCTGCTGCTTGGAATTGCTCTCCGTGGCGGCTGCCGTTTCCATGGCTATTTGCATATCCCATGTCTGGAAGATTCGCGCATCGTTCTTGGCCCTGAGGGATCCACGGATATTCTTCTCAAGGATGGACTGGTAATTTCCCGCAGAGGGTTCGAAATCTTTGTTCAGAAGAAGGTCGGAAATTTGCAGCCACTGAACCACGCTCGATTTGTCCACCGGTTGGTTGATTAGAGCAAGCGCCTCAGGGTAGGGTTTGTCGGTCGAAGTGGTTTTGATAGGTGTTTTCTGGTTCTGTATTTGGGAAGATGATGAAGACGCACCTGCCGACCGCAGGGACTTCTGCGAGGCCAAGGTCTCCAGGTAGGCGAGGCATTCCGGAATCTGGGCAAAGGCATCATGCTTCTCATCCCGCTGGAGGGCCATGGCGAGATAACGCATCTGGAGTTGGGCGGCATTCTGAAAGGAGAGACTGTGGAGCAGTTCCTGGTTTTTGCGGCTCCAGTCCACATAGTCCTGATGGCTCTCAAGGTATTTTGTGTTCTCCAGCGACCTGAGGTATAAATCTAC
>CAIXGT010000089.1 GCA_903919105.1 uncultured Spartobacteria bacterium
CAGCGCTGCCAGCGCGGTGCCCATGCCCTCGAGACCTCGATCGGATGGGTTCCGGAATATGCCGACCTCGACATGACCGGGCTTGAGTCGATGACTCCCCAGAAGTTCGAGGAACTCCAGAAAATTGATCCAACCGAGTGGCACCGGGAACTCGTGCTTCAGGATGAGCTTTTCATAAAGCTCTATAGCCACCTGCCTAAGGAACTCGTCTTCCAGCGCGAGCTCCTGATCTCCCGCCTCTAAAAACAGGGATAGCGATGCATGGAGGTTTTTACAGGGATCCTCTCTCCGCGCCTCTGCTCATCCGCGCAAGTCATTCCCATGACCCGTTGTCTCAGAGCACGGGGTGAATCCTAATAACCTCTGATCCCACCATTTCCTCCTAAGTTACCGAGTTTCTTATATTGCTATATATCAAGGCATTGCTCTCATTTAATAAGAAAGTTGTTGCGGATTAAATAAGAAGATAGATAGTGCATTCAATAAGAAATGAAGACGCACACCCGATTGGCCAAAGCCCTGGATGCCGCCCTGAAGGCAGCACGCGAACAAGTCGTGCGAGGACGGGATTTGCCGGCAGGGGTACGCACCTTTCTGATCCAACAGGGTTGCCTGCTGGAGATCATGAAGGGTTGGTATTTTCTGGTTCCCCCCCATGCGCCCCGTGGCGAGACGGCTCTGTGGCATGGGAATTTCTGGGCTTTCCTGAGTCTGTATCTTGAGGACCGGGTGGGGAATGATTATTGCCTGAGTCCTGAAATCTCCCTGGATCTCCAGAGCGGTGAGACGGCAACGCCGGTGCAGGCAGCAGCCATTCTGGCGCGAGGCGGGAACAATACGGTCACGCTCCGGTTTGCGGAAACCAACATCTCCTGTTCCTTGCTGACCTATACCGGAAAGCTCCCGGCACAGCGCTCCAGCTATCGGGGATTGAACCTGATGCCTGTCGGCTATGCGTTGGCACGGGTCTCCCCCACCTATTTCCGGACCAACCGGCCACAGGCTGAGGTTCTCCTGCGCACGACTTCAGCGGCAGAACTAGCTTCCGGAATCATCGAGGCAGATAACGAGGCGGGATCCATGAGGATCCTTGGTGGACTGGAGACGCTGGGTTTCATGGAAAAGGCCGATCAGGTCAGGGGACTCATCGCCCTCACGGGCTGGAAGAAGGGGATCAACCCTTTTCCTGATGGCCAGCCGCTCCTTTCGAGCAGCCTCATTCCCAAGAGCCCGTATGCGGATCGGATCCGGCTTCTCTGGAAGCAACTGCGCCCCATGGTCGTGGAGCACTTTCCTTCATCTGCTGGAAAAACCAATGCCAAGAGCTATCTGGACAAGGCTCATCATCTTTACAGGTACGACGCCTATCACTCGCTATCCATCGAGGGTTTTCAGGTCACTCCGGAACTCGTGGCACGCATTGCGGCGGGAAATGATTCGGATGATCCTTTGCTGAAGGAGGAGAACAACCGGCTCGCGGCCAAAGGATACAGCATGGCCCATGAGGCTGTGCTTCAAAGCATCGGCAAGATCTTCAACGGGAAGAGCCCGGGAAAGACAGTCGAGTCAGATCTTCCGTACTGGTATTCGGAACTGCACAAGCCCTTTGTGCAGGTCGGGCGACTCTCGACGGCCGATGTGGCGGGGTATCGCGAGAAGCCTGTCTATATTAGGGGATCAAGCCATGTGCCGCCGGCACCGGGGCTAGGCATCATCGACGGGATGGAGGCTTTCCATGAGGCCCTGTCCTCGGAGCCGGAACCCTCGGTGCGGGCGATCCTCGGACATTTCCTATTCGTCTACATTCATCCTTTTTCCGATGGAAATGGACGGATTGGGAGATTCCTCATGAATGCCATGCTGGCTTCCGGCGGTTACCCTTGGACGATTTTACGCGTCACTCGCAGGCAAACCTACATGGAGGCCCTCGAAGAGGCCTCCGTCCGCCGCAACGTCATTCCCTTCACGAAGTTTGTGGCCGAGGAAATGGCGGTCGATTGGTCTCCGGAGTTGGCTGAAGCCGAGTGGTTGAAGAAGTGAGTCAGGCTGCTCATCAATTCTCTACCCCTTGGCTAGCCCGGCCGTCGCTTCGCAGCCGTTACGGATCCCTGTGCCTTAATCCTTTCTCCTCGCCTCCGCACCTCTGCGGGAATTTTCTTCTGATCCCGGGAAACTCAGAGCGGCGGGGTGATCTTCACAAGCTCCGCAAAGACCGAGCCGATAAAGACATCCACCTCAGCCTTTAAGGGCAATCGGCGGGAATCATCCGACATCCAGACACGGCCGGAGCGGAATTTTTTATGG
The DNA here is from genome assembly GCA_903919105.1 of uncultured Spartobacteria bacterium. Next base: position 2,305 of record CAIXGT010000089.1, read on the forward strand.
GGAGCAAGTCTTCCGATATTCGGGCCCATGGTCTCAATGGTCTGGATCAGAAGATCGAAGCGGATCGCCTTCACTTCCCTACCCATGATGTTGATCGTGTCATGCCCGGCCACTGTGAGATCGACCAGATAAGGATTCCGGTCAGGAAAGGTGGTCAGGCGGAGATGATCCTTCGTATTGAGGGGCTGACTGCGAACAAAGAGCATTGCGGCAAACAGATCCCGGATGCCGGGGAGTGGGGTGTACAACCAAGGCTGCGACTCGGTAATAAAGCGGTGAGACGCAAAGACCGCTCCGGGAGTGAAGAGGGCGTCACTCACCATCATCCGTTTTGCAAGCGACTCGTCCATGTGGAACCAGGAGGGAACTTGACCGTTGATTCCTGCCTCCCCCTGGTAATTGACATGATAATTCCAGAGCTTCCGCACCCATTCATTCGGGCCTCCGCTGGCCACGATCCGGCGTCTAGAGTGATTAGCAGGATCCTGCTTCCCGGAGGAATCTTCGCTGATGCTCACCGAGACAGTTGCTCCCCCGGCGGAAACCCCTTGCCAACCGAAACGATAGGTTGCCTCGAAAGGGTCGATCGGGGCAAACGGAACGCTCGCTACGGGCGTGAGGCTGGCATCCCAATCTGCATAGGGATCAAAGGGAAGATTGGAATCTGTTGTGGCAGCCTGGAGGGAAACTCCGCACGTACCCGCGACAAGGAGAAGTAAACCTAGGCCTACGAGGATCCCTTGGAATCCTTGGAGGAGGAAAGCAGGGGGGTGGCGGCGTTGGAAGGGATCCATCCTTGGAGGGCTCCAGGACCAGAGCCGGTAGAAACATACCACCATGCCCCGTTCCGGGATAGGATGCTGATGAGAGTCCCCGGATCGAGTTTCCCAGATTCCGTAGCACTATCAGCAGGGGTGGCCCGCAGGGTGGGTGCCGTCTTTGCGGTGATGACCGCCGAGTCACGGGCAGTCCTGCGTGGGTCGACCAGGGTTCCAAGCACAGAAGCTCCGTGTCCGAAGAGAATCAGGAGCAGAGAAAGGAGAATCGGTCCTTTCCTCCGGCTGGATTGGAACAGCATCACTACCAGTAAAAGCGCCCCGATCCAGCCGATCAACGCACCCGTCACGATTAAGGTCTCGGGGTGGATGGACTGCATAGTGCGCTCCCTCCATCCATTCGGCACGGGAATACTTAGCGATCCAAGGGTCTTGGAAAGCTCCAAGCGTGCTGGCGCAAGAGCGGGATCCAGTAGCAAGGCCCGGCGGAAGGAAAGCGAAGCGGCAACCGCATCACCTGTCTGCATTTCGGCCAGGCCCCGATTGTACCAGATCTCAGCCGATCCCGAGGTCTTGAACTCCGGATAGCTCAACAGTGTCTTGTAGGTGGAGAGGGCCTCATCCGCATGCCCGGAGGCAAGGTTGGCATTGGCTGAAGCGAAATCTTCCGGCAGTCCGGCATGCAGAGAAGCTAGGGAAAGGGTCAGCAGTAAAAGTAGCAGGGAAAGATATTTCATCACGGGGCTTTGGTGGTGAGTTCCAATGATTCGAGAAGTTCCCTGTGCTCGAGCGGAGGAAGAGGAAGCGAGCCTCCGGATCCATACTTCAGCAGATCTCGTCGCTCTGTCAGACCCAAGATCAGAGCATCCCGTTTTTCCGAGGGCGGCAGTACCAGTTCCGCATACTCGAGAGCAGCCTCATAGGAGGATCCCGCATCGATGGTTCCCTCAGTAAGAAGTGAGCGGAGTTCGGTAATATGTTTCCGACGACGGGAGGCTAGCGTACCCCCCTGGGATTGGATCTTCCAATAGGCCAGAATCCCGGCCAACGCCGCTGTGGCGATAAGCATGGCGAGCGTTGCGATCAGGAATTCGCTCCGGTGCATCGGTGTGGTCCAGGAACGCAGGTTGATTCCCGATAGCGGCTGACCTTCCTTCGGCGGTACATTCTTAGGGGATTTCTGCCCAGAGGAAGGCACGGGGTTTGGCGATGATGCGGCGCTACTGTCTCCGGCGACTGCCGGAGAGGGACCGCCGGGAGAGGCGACCAGAGGAAGCGGCTTGGAGGTCAGGGTGACATACTTTGCCGTGGTAGGATCGAAGTAGGAGAACTCGCATCCCGGCGACTCTTTCTGCGGTTGCTGGGCGATGAGCGTGAAGTCGAACGACTTCACGCCTGTGTAGGAGAGCTCGTCGGAGCTGTCGAATTTGTCACTCGGCGGATAGCTCCTCCAACCCTCGGTATTTGTCAGAACGGGTGCACCCATCCCCTTGAAATTCCCACGCCCCCCGATTTTCACGACAAGATTAGCAGGATCACCCGCGGCGGGATGGGGATTGCTGACGATCGAGTCGATGTCGAACTGACCCACCGCTCCAGCAAAGGATTCGGGTCGTCCTTCTTTAGGCAAAGGAAGTACTTCGAGATGCAGGCCGGATGTCTTGACGGTCACCTGCTTCTGCTGGCTGATACCAGCCTGACCTCCCATCAACTGACGAAAGACGGGATCATCAAATCCGGGAGGCAGCGCGCCAGGCATCTCGATCTCGCAGTCGAGCTTGGCAGGGGCGACATCCAGTGAACCGGGCTTCACTGCGGAGAGAAGGGAATGGAAGGTCAGAACATTGTACGTGATCCCGTCACGATCCTCGCGGGTTTGCTTAGGGTCGGGGAAACGCTCGACAAGAATTCCCTCGCATCCGAAGTCAATCCGTCCACGCACCTGCACGGGATATCGGGCATCGAAATAGTAGCGGATCTCGACGGGCGTCATCTCCCCGGCATAGAGCGTCTTCTTGGGGCAATTGATCTCTCCGAAGACAAGCCGTCCCTCGTCAGGACGCTGCTGAGCCGGACGAGCCCGCTGCTGCTGGAATCCAGGCATTGGAATCCCCGGAGGGAGGATCCCTTGGGCAGACTGTGACGACCCAGCGGGTGGATTGATAGACTGGGCCTTGGCCTCATCGACCTTGAAAGAAAGCTCCGGAGTGCGGAACTGGCGTCCATCGGCTGTTATCGATGCACCGGGGATAATGAAGCTGCCCGTGCGCAAGGGCATCACGATGTAGCTGTAAACGACGGAGGAAGAGACCTTGAAGTTCACCATCTGCACCTGGGTCGACTGACCCGTGAGGCGGATCTGCAGTCCGTCCGCCTGGATCTGCTGTGGCACATCGGCCTGCTGGGATCCGGAGACCTTGATCTGCAGCTCCGCCATCTCACCTTGGCTGATCTGCGGCCTCGAAAGCTCGGCACTCACCGAGACATCCGCCGCATTGAGTTGTAATGGCAGGAGCCACCCCGTGAGGAGTAGCACGGCCACCGCCATATGTTTTGTAATTCCTGAAATCTTCATGGTCGGCTGCATGCTACCAATCGCGCAGCGGTTGTTCCACCGCACGATTTTGCTGGTTGCTCAACTGGTGAGCCTCCTCGTCCTGCACCGAGCGAAGAAGGGCGCGAGCCTGATTGGGGCTCATCTTGCCGTCCTTCCCTTCTTCAGCGGCCGCAGCCTCGGCAGCTTGCTTCTCCTGCTCGGCTTTTTTCTGCTCCTGTGGGGAAGATCCCTTTGTACCCTGCTCTTTCCCGGGAGAGGAAGCAGGGGCGGGAGTTGGAGTCGGTTGAGCCCCATGCCCAGCCTGCTTCTCGTCACCCGGTTGTTGGGACTGGCCCTGCTGTTGCTGGGTAGAAGGGGTCGGCGTGGGAGTGGGCTGACCCTGCTCTTTCTGCTGATCCTTTCCCTCTTTGGACTGATCATCCTTCTGCTGTTGATCTTTCTGATCCTGGCCCTTGCCTTGGTCGTTTTTGGAATCCTGCGGCTTGTTCTGATCGTTGTTTTTTTGATCCTGATTCTGTTGATCCTTCTTTTCGTCTTTGCCGCCTCCTTTGGACTGATCGTTCTTCTGATCTTTCTGATCTTTCTGATCCTTTTGGTCCTTGTTATCTTTTTGATCTTTTTTATCGCCCTGACCTCCCCCACCACCCTGAGACTGGTCGCTCTTGTTCTTATCCTTATCCTTGTCCTGATCCTTCTGGTCTTTTTTATCTTTATCGTTTTTCTTGTCCTGCTGCTTGGGAGGAGGTTGCTGCCGGTTCAGATCGGCGATCAGTTTGCGGACGATATCGCAGTTTTCTTTGGCCCTGGCATCAGAGGAGTGATCCTTCAGCACGGTCTCGTAATGTTGCAGGGCGTTGTTCCAGTCGGAGAGCTTGGCCTCTTTTCCATCGGCGCTCTCACCCGACCGGACCAGCGAATTAGCAAGATTGTAGGTCGCGGCATCACGGATCTTCAGATCCGTGGAAGTCATCGCGGCTGAGAAATACTCGGCAGCCTTCTTGAAATCACCCGCCTTGTAGGCGGCGGCTCCGGCGTCGAAACGAATTTCCGGAGTTGTTGCCCCTGATTGCAGGCGTTGTTCGAAATCCTTGAGCGCCCCTTGGTAGTTGCCCTGCTGGTAGTCACTGAGGCCCGATGAGGCGGCCTCGACTCTTGTGCTTCCCTGCAGGAAAAGGCCCATCATCATGAGAACCCCGAGCATCGGGATCGCTTTCTGCCTGCGAGCTTCGCCAAGAAGGGACCAGAGGAAGAGTAAGAACAGGGCCACTCCAACCGGCCAAGCATAGCGCTCGATCGGCTTGTGGGCACTCAGTACGCCCGTCTCCTGCTGGTCCATGGGGACGATCCCTTTCTCGTAGATGATCGAGGCGGCATCCTGACCATAGGGGAGATAAAAGCCTCCCGTTTCCTTCGCGATCTCGGTGAGTCGCGGCGCATCCAGTTTGGAATTCACAGGTCGCCCGTTCTCATCCCGGACAAAATCATTCCGTCCTTCCTCCGTCTTGATCGGGATTAGCGATCCCGCAGCCGAACCGAATCCGATCGTGAAGATCCGGACACCTGCGGCCTCCGCCTCCTTGGCCGCTTCGACGCTACTCTCATCCAGTTCCTCGCCATCCGTCATCAGCACGAGTGCACGGCTCATCGTCTCCCCCTTGCCGAAGGCTGCGATTGCGAGCCTGATCGCCGAGGCAATATCGGTACCGCCCTTCGGGATCGTGCTCGTATCAAGATCGTCGATGGAGGTCAGGACAGCACCCTTGTCTAGGGTTAGGGGAGCCTCAAGGAAGGAGGTTCCTGCAAAGGCAATCAGACCCACCCGATCACCCTTTAGCAAGTTGAGGAGATCCTGCGAGATCAGCTTGGCTCTTCCAAGTCGGGTCGGAGCAGTGTCCGTAGAGAGCATGCTGCGGGAGGTGTCGATCGCGATGATGACGTCACGACCGCGGGATTTGATCTCCTGATTGATGGATCCGTAGCGCGGCTTTGCCATTCCCGTGATCGCACAGGCGATTGCAAGGAGCAGTAAGACGATCCTGAGGTTGCGCTTGAAGGGGCTCACCTGACCGGCAAGTGACTGCTGCAAGCGCGGAGCTAGGATCCTGGCCAACAGAGCCTCCCTCTTCCGACCTGCATTAATGAAAACCCAGAGCACGGGAGCTATTAGCAGGAAACCCCAGAACCATTCGGGTGATGCGAATGTCAACCTGTCATCGAGTGCTGTCAGAAGAAAAGCGTGCATGGGACTAAGAAAGGGAAATCTCGGGAGATCAGGGCAGGCGGCGCCAGAGGGTCTGAGAGAGAACGGCCTCGGCGATCAAGAGGCAGGCGGCGATCAGAAGGAAAAGCGCGAAGTAATCGTGGTAATCAGCGCTCTTCTCGACCTCGACCTTGGTCTTCTCAAGGCGGTCGATCTCCTTGAACGACCTGTTCATTGAGGAGGTATCGGTGGCACGGAAATACTTGCCGTCACACATCTGGGCGATCTGTCCGAGGAGCTTCTCATCCATAGGGAAGTAACCGGCGGGCAGATCCATCAGCACCGTGCGCCCGTTCTGGAGCTTCACGGGAAAAGGGATTGGGTCGTTGCTCCCCGCAACGATGGTGTAAATCTTGATGCCAAGTGCCTTCGCCGCCTCGGCCGCCGTAAGCGGAAGCACCTTGCCGGCGTTATTCGCACCGTCGGTGAGAAGGACGATGATTTTCGTTTTGGAATCCCTGTCCTTGAGCCGGCTGGCGGCGGAGGCAAGGGCCGAACCGATCGCAGTGCTGTCCTCGACCATGCCGATCTGGACGCGGTCGAGATTCTGGATCAACCAGTCATGGTCGAGGGTAAGTGGGCTTACCAAATAGGGTCGGCCGGCAAAGGCGATGATGCCTATACGATCATTGGGACGCGCCTCGATGAAGTCCTGGGTAACGCGCTTCACCATGTCAATACGGTTCATTCGCTTGTCACCTACCACGTAATCCTCCGCACGCATCGAGCCCGAGACATCCAGCACCAGCATGATATCGACGCCGCTGGCAGTGACATGCTCCAGCGTGTGACCAATCTGAGGGCGAGCCAATGCTACGATGAGACACGCCATGGCCCCGTAGATCAGTGAAGCGAGAACGGCGCCGGCCCTGGAGCGACGTTTTTTGCCAACGGCCACTACAAGCCGGGTCGAGGAGAAGAGAATTCCAGGCGTCCCGCCGAACTTTCCGCGGAGCAGTGCCAGCAACGGAAGCGCCAGCAGTCCAAGAAGCAGCCAGGGATGCGCAAAGGAGAAAAACGTTGCCGAGGCCAGAATCATGGGAGCCATCATGCAGTCGGGGGAGCAGTAGCCTCCGGGTTAGTCTTGTTAACGGGTTGCTCACCGCTGCGGACAAAGGATTCTGCGGCTTCAATCAGGCTCAGCCGTTGCTCGGAAGTCGCCTCACCCTGGGCAAATTTCAGATAATCTGAGCGGTGCAGAAACTCCGCGAGAGCTTCCTGCTCGGCGGGGACAAAGCGGAGTGATCCTTGTAACGAGACAAGAAATTCCTCGGTAGTCTGGCGCGGCGCAGCAAGTCCTAGGGCCTCCCCCAGAAATCGACGCAGCACATCGGAGACCCCAACGCCGAAGTCATGATCACTCCCCTCCGAGACTCTTCCGCGCAGGCGTGTCAGGGCATCGAGAGCGGCCTCCCGGGGCATGATCAACTTGGCCTTTCTGCGGCCTAAAAACCACCAGAGAGCCCCACCGATCATCACGACGGCAAAAAATACACCAAGGATCAGCCAGACCGGTCCCGAAAAGAACGGGAGTGGACCCACGATATCATGGATAGGGGCCGGCGTAGGGCCG
>CAIXGT010000090.1 GCA_903919105.1 uncultured Spartobacteria bacterium
CTGTCAAAGGAGAGCCTCTTAGACCAAGACACGAAAAAGGAGGGGACTTTCGTCCCCTCCTTCTCGATGAACACACTGACTACCTGAGTAAAACTTAGGCGGTGATGAACTTCAGCGCGCTGCCGTCGGCCTTGGCTGCTCCGAAGAGCACGTCGAAGGATCCGTTCAGACTGCGGCTGGAGAGACTGCCCCAGATGTTCATCTGGATGGCAATCCCGAGGTCCGGCACTTGGATGATCTCGCTCTGCTGGAGGAGTCCAGCAACGGCGGGATCGACATAAGGGATCGCAGCGGCCATCGCAAGAGCCTCGGGAGAGGCCACGAAACCGTGGATCGTCTTGGTCGTGCCGTTGAGCGCAGTATCCGAACCACCGGTCACTGCTGTCCAGCGGTTGTTGAGCAGGACGCGATCGAAGCCATAGGCTCCGGTTTTGGAAGCATCCAGGCTCATGCCGGTCTGAGGCAGGAGGTAGCTGTAATACGTCGGATCCAGCACCAGATTCCTCTCGGTTCCGTTGCCCAGGGCAGCGAAGAGAGCAGGAAGCGCGGCGGTGATCAGGCTGTTGCCGATGTTGCCACCGGTGGCTGTGCTGATCGCCGTCGTGTAAGCGGCGGATCCGTAGTTTGCTGTGGTGAGGGGCGTGAGGGCCACGTCCATGATGGCGTTGCAAAGGGCTCGAAGGTTGGCCTTGAGAACCTTTTCCAAACGGAACCCTTGGTTCAGTTGGCCGGAGGTGAGTCCGAACTGAGCCGAGATGTGGTTCATGGTGACGGCTGCGTTGGTCACCGTGTCGCCCTGACTCTCGAAGGAGGTGGGGTTGGTGACGGCAGATGCCGCGTTGGAGACAACTCCGACCTGGAGTTTGCGAAGGCCTGCACCGCTGACAACATCAGATGAGAAATCCGTGTTGAAGGCGTTGAGACTTGCGAGTTTTGCCTGAAGGACGGTGATGGCGCTTTGTGTTGCGACATCCACGACCAGTGAACTGGAATATGAGTTAGCCATAGTGATTTAGGGTTGGGGTTGTGGGGTTGACTGCATGACTGATGGGTTTATTTCCCAACCCGAGAGCTGAGAGCCGTTTCAATGGCTCGGCGGTTGGCTTGGAAAAAAGCGAAGCGATCGGGGCCTGTGGACATGGACTCGTAGGTCTCGATCACGGTGGGAGCGGGCTGCGAATCGGAGACATCGGGGACCTCAACGGATGGCATGAGGCCGAGCACGGTCTTGACCGAGCGATGGAGCATGTTCAGCTCAACCAACTGGGCTTCTTTGACGGCAAGGTGGCCCTTGACCGATGCGAGCTCAGATCGGATCGCGGCCAGCTCGGTGCGGTTGCTGGTAAAATGGGTCTCGATCTCCCGTAAGCGGGCTAGCTCTTCGGGAAGGACCAGAGGGTTCTCAACACGATTGGGATCCACGGCTTCGGCAGGGATGACCGGAGGCTCTCCGACAAGCAGAGGATTCTCACCGGCAGGGAGCTCTTCCGAATGCGCGGGGGAGGGTGGTTCTGGGGCGACTTCCTCAACAACCACCTCGGGGGCGACTGCGGGAACCTCTTCTGGGGTGGTGGGTTCTGACATAGCGTTAAAGAGCGAGGCATTCAGCGCCGGTGCCTGGACGAGATCGCAGGAGTAGAGCTCCGCGATGCGGGCGGCATAGGCCACGATGTCGTTGGCATCTCCCGTGACGTCTCCCTCCTCATCCCCGTCGTCGTCCGGCTCTTGGTCGTTGCCCATGATGGGCTCCGGGGCGTTCATGAAAGAAATCGAGAGCCCAAAGTTGGAGGGCATGCTCTCGGCCATCTCGATGATGGTGTCGTAGCTCTCGTGGGTCTTAAGCAGGTAGAGGTCGCCACGGACCTTCTCCCCGTCGCGGTAGATCTCCTTGATGCAACCGACCAGATCTGCAATGCCGCTGCCGTGATCGAAGAGGACGGGAACTCCGTCCGCAAATCCCTGCGCGGCGCTGGTCACCTCATCGAGGGTCGTGTCATCCGCAATGATTGGCTCTCCCAGAAAGGTGTGGCCTTTGGCGTATCCCTTCGTAATCAAAGAGACTCCACGAAGGACCCCTGCTTCGGCATCAATGCGCGAATCGGCGGCGACGGCAAATAGGGAGAGCTTGGACATTGCTTTTCTTCGGCCTGTCAAATCTCGGGGCTTATTGACCCTGCTTACTCCCTTCGGAGGCGGTGGGGGGAATAGGTGCACCGGGAGCCGGAGGAAAAACGTCTGCCACGGTCAACTCGACTCCCTCTTCCTGAGAGATCTCGGCGATCAGTTTCTTGCGACGGGCGGCAAAGCGGATGATGTCCTCGTCTTGTTTGTCGGCATCAAGCCCCTGCAAGGCGTAGTAGCGCTGCGGAGAGATTTGCCCGCGGAGGAAGAGGTCGCTCATGAGGCGTCCGTCCCGTCCAAAATCGACACTCAGATCGGCGGGAGGGGTAAAATCGCACCTCCACCAGTCCGATCCGTCCCCTGGCATCGGGAGGCGACCATTTTCGATCTCGTTCCAGATCCAGAACCTCCAGAAGGGAGCCGCAAAGCTCTGAATGATGATGTCCTGAATCTCTTTTATCAGTATGGAGGCCTCTTCCAAAATCCAGCGCTGGTTCGCACCCCCGGCGTCGGTGGAGTCGAAGAGGAACTGGGCTGAGAGGCCAAGGCCGACCGCGATCTCCTCTTTGAGCGTATCGAGGAAGGGCTTGATATTGGCCGCTGGGTGGGAGTTGATGAGGCTCTCCACTTTCTCCCCGGGCTTGAGCTGCGGGATGATGGAGCCATTGGTCATGGCGTCCACGGTCATCGGCTGCGAGGAGCTGCTGGAGGCTCCCTTGATCAGCGAAGATCCGAGGCCGATCGATCCCGCCTCGGGGGAGGTGATGACCATCGCCATC
>CAIXGT010000091.1 GCA_903919105.1 uncultured Spartobacteria bacterium
CAGAATGTCGGCGCAGATTGCATCGGCCCATCCGGGTTATCGCCTGGCAAATGCCGAGCAGAGGCTCTCCTCGCTGGGAGATCAGCTAGGTGTGATCCTTCGTCACCGGTTTGAGCGTGAGAAAGGCAGGATGAGTCGGGTTGGTTCGGCCCTCTCTGCGCTCAGCCCCCAAGCAACCCTGCAGCGGGGTTTCAGCATCACGCGGGCGAAAGACGGAAAGGTCATTGTCTCAGCCGCCCAGATCAAGCCGGGCGAGAGGATGCTGACCCAATTCGCCGACGGGGAGATCGGATCGGAGGTTGAAGGTGGAGACCTGAGACCTGAGACCTGAGACCTGAGACGAAAAAAACCGATGGGTCAGCAGGCTGTTACTTCAAGTTTCAAGTTTCAGCTATCAGGTTTCGGCAGCCCGTAGGGCTCAAGCTCACAAAATCCTACTGAGCAGGAAGGGCAGGAGTTCTGCGATCGGAATGCGACGCTGTTCCATGGAGTCCCGCTCGCGCAGCGTCACCGTATCCTTGAACTCCGGCTTCTCCTCACCGAGCGTTTCGAAATCGATGGTGACTCCGAACGGGGTTCCCACCTCGTCCTGTCGGCGGTAGCGGCGACCGATGGCGGCGGTCTCGTCGTAAAAGACGCTCATGTGGGGGCGCAGTAGGGCGACGATCTCGCGGGCCTTGGAGACGAGTTCCGGCTTGTTCTTGAGCAGCGGGAAGACGCCGACCTTGATAGGGGCGATCCTCGGATGGAAATGAAGCACCGTACGAGTCTCGGTCTTACCCTTATCATCGGTGACATCCTCCTCGTCGAAGGCATTTGCAAGAATGGCAAGAGCTAGGCGGTCGAGTCCCGCGGAGGGCTCGATCACATGGGGGATATAGAGCCCCTTGAAGAGCTTCTCGCAGGTGGTCGTGATCTCCTCACGGGTGATTGCAGGATTTGTGCGGGATGCATGAGTCTCATCGATGAAGGCTGTCTTCTGCTCCGGGGTCATCGCATCACAGGCGGCCTTCAACTCTTCGTCAAAATACTCGAGCTGCTTGCTCGAGTGCGTCTGATGCTGGGTGAGATCGAAGGATCCACGCGCTGCAATTCCTTCCAGTTCGTCTGTGCCGAAGGGGAACTTGTAGTGGATGTCGACGCAGGCGCGGGCGTAGTGGGCGAGGTCGGCTTTGGTCTGCCAGTGGTATTCGAGGACATCCATGCCAAGACCGATAGAGGAATAGTAGGCCGTTCGCTGTGCGACCCAGTAGCGGTGCCACATTTCCCAGCCCCAATCAGGCTTCGGTTCGCTCAGGTCGGATCCTTCATTCCATGCCGCCACGGTGCCATGGATCAGGCGAACTGCCTCATCGGGCTTGATGAAGAACTCGAGTTCCATCTGCTCGAACTCGCGGGAGCGGAAGGTGAAATTTTTAGGCGTCACTTCGTTACGGAAGGCCTTCCCAATCTGGCCGATGCCGAAGGGGACCTTCACGCGAGAGGAGTCGCAGACATTCTTGAACTGGGCAAAGATTGCCTGGGCTGTTTCTGGCCTCAGATAGGCGATATCGTTCTCGGTGGCCGTCGGTCCGACATAGGTGCGGAGCATCAAATTAAACGGCCGCGCCTCGTTGAGTATTCCGCCGGTCTCGGGATGAAAATCCACCGAGCCGTCGATCGCATCGATCTTTTCCTCGCCTAGGAGTTCGATCTCCTCCGGCTTGCCGACAGCAGTTCCTGCATTCTGCGCGATAAGCAGGCGGACCCGCTTGCGAAAGCTCTCGATGTGCTCGCCCTGCTTCATCAAGACAGTGATGGTTCTGTCGAGATGCCAATTTCCCGGAGTGGGCGCCTTGGCCCCGGTGAACCGGATCACTGAACCGGATTGGGGCTCCACATGGTCGGCGCGGACCCGCTTGTTGGTGATGGTGCACTCGCGCATCATGTCGGCGAAGGTGTCGACATGGCCGCTGGCCTTCCAGATCGCCGGGTGCATGATGATTGTGGCGTCGAGACCGACGACATCCTCCCGCTCCCGGGTCATCGCGCGCCACCACGTATCGCGTAGATTGCGCTTCAGTTCCGCTCCGAGTGGGCCGTAGTCCCAAAATCCTCCGATGCCTCCGTAGATCTCGGAGGACTGATAGATGAAGCCGCGCCTCTTGCAGAGACTGACGATCTTCTCCATGCGGGTTTCTGTAGTGGCTGGTTTGGACATTGGGAAAGGTGTTTAGGCTGAAGTCTTTTAGACTATTAGGGCGGAAACGATTTGGATCGAAATGGTCGAAATGATAGAAATGGATTCGGAGCCTAACAGCCTTCAGTCTATCCACCTTGCCGAGCTTTTGCTCGGCTTCAGAACGTCTCCCCATTGAGGGTCACGCTGCCGGTCTTGGTCCAGATGAGGCTGCCTGGGATCGCTTCCAGCTTTCCTTTGCGCTCGGCCACCGTGTCAAAGGGGGCAAGGAGAGTTCCTTCCTTCAGGGCGCTGCGGATGGCAGCCCGGAGTCTGAAGGAATCGAGAGAGCGCGTCGATTCGTCGAGTTGAAGCTCGCTCAGACGGATGCGTTCTGCCCCGATGCCACCGGGAGGTGGAGTGCCGGGAGCTAGTAGCTCGTAATGGCAAAGGAGATATTTTCCAGCACCAATGCCATCGAGGGACTTGAGAACCAGAATCGAGAAACCATCCACCCGGCTGATCCACCCGTCGAACTCCTGAGTGCTGCTGCCGGGCCTTGAGAAGGTCACGCGGCAATGATCTGAAGCCGTTGTCGGGGACACGACTGCGGAATACGAATGACCTGCCTTCCCCTTGGTCTGCCACTGGCCGACTAGCCAGGTATCGATGCTTCGTGAGGGGGTTGAGGGCGGGTTGTCATACAGGCATCCCCCCAGAAGCAGGAGAATGGCTAGCAGAGGAAGGGTTCTTAGGATTCTCTTCATGGAAAGTATGGAACGGGAAACCTTCAGATGCGGGTTCCGGCAGGAATGACCGCATTCTTGGGGATGACCACGATGCCGTCCCGGATATAGTATCCCTCGCCATCGGAGTTCGCGTCCTTGTCGTGGGGAGTGATCACCACCCCGTCACCGATCCGTGCGTTCTTGTCGATGATCGCATCCTCGATGATGCAATCTTTGCCGATGCCGATTGGAATCTCACCCTCTGGCGTGCCTCCCTTGTCGGATTCGTAGAAATCGGCGCCCATCACGATGGTGTTCTTCAGTCGTGATCCGGGGCTGATCAGGCTGCGGATTCCGAGTATGCATCGTTCCAGACGCGCCGAGCGGATCTGGCATCCATCCGAGATCATGGCGCGATTGATGACCGTTTCCTCGATCACGCTTGCAGGCAGGAATCGTGACTGCGTGTAGATCGGAGCCCCGGGAGCGTAAAAATTATATGCGGGAGAGGGATCGCAGAGATTGAGGTTGGCGTCGAAGAAGGAGCGGATCGTTCCAATATCCTCCCAATAGCCGCGGAAGACATAGGCTTGGACATTCCTTGAGCCGATTGTTCCCGGAATGATATTCTTCCCGAAATCATCCATCGTGTTGTCGAGGCACTCGGCCAGCACCTGACGGTTGAAGATATAGATGCCCATATTGGCCAGATAGAGGTCTTGATTCTCGGGTTCATGGAGTTCCCAGAAGACCTGAGGCTTCATCCTGAGCTCCTCAAGAATCACAGGATCCGTCGGCTTCTCTACAAAGCGGGTGATCCTCTGTTCCGAATCAGTCTCCATGATACCGAATCCCATGGCCGCCTCGCGATTCACCGGAATGCAGGCGATCGTGAGATCCGCTCCGCCTGCGATGTGCTGCTGGAGGACATCACGGTAATCCATGCGGTAGAGCTGATCCCCGGAGAGGATGATGAAATAGTCGTAATTCCCCTCCATGAAGGTGCGGAGATTCTGGCGGACCGCATCGGCCGTCCCTTGATACCAGGTTGATCCCTCGGGAGTCTGCTGTGCTGCGAGGATCTCGACAAAGCTGGGGGAGAAATTGTCGAACTTGTAGCTCGCGTTGATGTGGCGGTGGAGGGACGTGCTGTTGAACTGAGTCAGGACGTAGATGCCGCGGATGCCTGAGTTCAGGCAGTTGCTGATCGGCACATCGACAAGACGGTATTTTCCGCCGATCGGCACCGCCGGTTTAGCCCGGTCCTTGGTGAGAGGGAAGAGACGCTTTCCTGCCCCTCCACCCATGATGATGGCCAGGGTGCGGGTCGCTGGGGCGATGACATGCTTGGTTTGCATATTTTTTAGGATTGATGGATTGGGGAATACGAAAGCATCTTCCGAAGACTCTTTCTGTTTGACATCCTCTTAAATCGTCTCAAATCCCTGTGAATGAGGGTAACGGGCATCAAATCAAAAATCTTATGTGCGGAATCGTAGGCTATGTCGGTCGTGCTGAAGCGGTCCCCATCCTTCTGGAGGGGCTTCGTCGCTTGGAGTACCGGGGCTACGACTCCGCCGGTGTGGCCACCCTCGAGGAGGGGATTATCTCCGTCCGTAAGGAGGTGGGACGCATCGATGATCTTCGCAAGGCCATTGCTCTCAACCCGATCGGCGGCTCTACCGGCATCAGCCACACTCGTTGGGCCACCCATGGTAAGGTCACCCGTGAGAATGCCCACCCGCACTTCGATCGTTCCGGCAAGCTAGCTCTGGTTCACAACGGCGTCATCGAGAACTATGCCGCTCTGCGCACGCAGCTTGAGCAGGAAGGGCACCAGTTTCAGTCTCAGACCGACACCGAGGTTCTGGCTCATCTTGTCGGCCGTGCCTTTGACCGCTCCGCCGAGCGTACCCAGGGAGCTCTTGTCTCCGCGCTTCGCGAAGCCCTAGGTCAGGTTGCCGGCACTTATGGGATCGCTATCGTGCATGCGGATCTTCCCGGAGTCCTTATTGGGGCCCGCCGGGGCAGCCCTCTGGTCCTTGGTATCGGCAAGGGGGAGCATTTCCTTGCAAGCGATGTCAGCGCCATCGTCGGCCACACTCGTGATGTCGTCTATCTGAACGACTACGAGATCGCCGTCCTTAACGGCGAAGGATTTACCCTTTCCACGGTCCAGGGGAATGGAGCCGACTACAATGTCACCAAGGTCGAGATGACCGAAGATGATGTGGGCATGGGGGACTATCCTCACTACATGCTCAAGGAGATCCACGAGCAGGTCCGCAGCGTCACCGACGCCATGCGCGGGCGTCTTTCGCATGAAGAGGCCACTGCCAAGCTGGGCGGACTCAATATGTCCAATGCCGAGTTGCGCACGGTCGAGCGGATCGTTCTGAGCGGCTGCGGCACCGCCTTCCATGCCGCCATGGTCGGAGAGTACCTGATCGAGAGTTTGGCCCAGATCCCGACCGAGTGCGAGTACGCCAGCGAGTTCCGCTATCGAAACCTCCCCATGACCAAGGACACCCTGGTCTTTGTCTTAAGTCAGAGCGGTGAAACCGCAGATACCCTGGCCGCACTGCGTGAGAGCAAGCGAAAGGGCCACAGAACTCTTGGCATCTGCAACAATGTGGCCAGTACCATTGCGAGGGAAAGTGACGGAGGTGTCTACATGCATGCCGGTCCCGAGATTGGCGTGGCTGCTACCAAATCCTTCACCTCACAGGTCACGATTCTTACCCTCATCGCCCTGCTGCTTGGTCGTATCCGCAATCTCTCCAGCTCCGCCGGCACCCGCATCATCAGCGAACTCGAGGCCCTTCCCGGCCAAATCGAGAAAGTCCTTAAGCTGGAGCCTGAAATCGCCAAGATCGCGAAGAGGTATGCCCAGTCGAAGGTCATGCTCTTCATGGGTCGCCAGTTCAACTATCCCGTGGCTCTCGAGGGTGCCCTGAAGCTTAAGGAAATCAGCTATATCGCCGCCATGGGCTACCCAAGTGCGGAGCTGAAGCACGGAGTTATTGCCCTGGTGAATGCCGAGACTCCTTCCGTGGTGATCGCCCCGCATGATGCCGTCTTTCACAAGAATCTGAGCAACATCGAGGAGGTCAAGGCCCGTGGCGGTCCTGTGATCGCCATCGGAACCGAGGGTAAGGGAGATCAACTCTCGCTAGTCTGCGACGACGTCATCTTGATCCCGGATGCCCCTGAGATCTTGACTCCGATCCTGACATCGATCGTTCTCCAAATATTCGCTTACCACATTGCGGTGGAGCTGGGTTGTGATGTGGATAAGCCAAGGAATCTCGCCAAAAGCGTTACCGTCGAATAATAGACGCAGAGATTTTCGAGCCCCGCGTTGTTCTGCTGCGCTCGCAGTATAAGATACAAACTAAATGGCTAACGCCTCAGGCCCTTTTCCAAGGGACCTCACTTCAGATTCAGTTTTGTGAAGGCATCCGGGCCGATGGCCACCGGGCCAGCGAAGGGGAAGTCGAGGGTTACAATGGTATAGAAGGCAAGGGCGATGACCGCAGTCAGGATCAGCGTCATGACGGCATGGGTGGCAAAGTTCTGCGCCCCGAAGAGGTAAGAAAATCCGATGGTAAGGGCCGCTCCCGAGATGAGGATGATCCAGAGGAAGGGAAGGAGTCCGGTTTCCGCGTCATCGATGCGGGATGCACGGAGTCCCTTGAGTTCCTCGAGGTTATGTATTGATTGAGTGAAAAAAAGACCTTCAACCGCTATCCCGGAAATCTGATGGGATGCATAGGTCTCGGTGAGTTTTTTGAGTGCGGCAGTGGACCTTGGACTGCTAGCACCAGCAGCGAGGAGAGGCCACTCATCCTTGACCAGAGAATCACGGTATTCAGCAAGCAATGAGCGGATCTGCCCCTTGAAGGGTTCCGCGAAGGCTGCGGTATTGTTGTGTAGCGACTCGAGGTAACGGGCTTCCTGGACCACGTTTGAGCTGGTCTGGTCGTAGTAGTGCCAGGTGTTGGAGACGATGAGGGCAAGGAAGATGCCATAGATGGAACCCATCGTGTTGAAGAAGGGGCCCGCCATGTCGTGGTGCTGGCGAAGGAAGTGTTGGTGGACGAAGCGGCGCGTCAGGATGAGTCCCACGCAGGCAAGCAGCATGGGTAGAATGATACAGATGACTCCCTGCATAAAGGGTGAGCAATGGAAGGCGATCCATTGTTCGGCGTTGAGCGGCGTGGGGGAAGAAAGTGCAGTATTCATAGGGGTCACTTCAGAATGGCCAGGACAATGGCTGCAAGCAGGAGCATGGCACCAGATAGGCGTGCTATCCAGTATTCGCGGGCGTTTCCTTCACCTTTCCAGGCATCGACGGCAACCGACCAGATGGTGCGAGTGGCATAGAGGATATTAATCAGTGTGGCTTGGCCGAAGAGGCCAATCAGCATGATGACAAGCGGGGCTTGAAAGCCAATCACTGCACCTCCGATCAGAAGACGCTTTTTCGCAACTGGGGGAGCTGGAGGTGTTGATCCGAGCAGCGGAGTC
>CAIXGT010000092.1 GCA_903919105.1 uncultured Spartobacteria bacterium
CGACCCCGTACGGGAGGCACGGATACTGACCGATCTCAAGATCGCCGGAAGGCAGGAGGGCCTCTCCTCCGAAGAGGTGAGCAGATTGTTCATTCCCCAGATCGCCGCCTCCCGCCGCTATCAGGAGGAACTGATCGCCGGATGGCGTTCCGGTATCGATGTACCCAAGATTAAGCCGCTCGACCTTGCCGCTGAGATCAGGCCTCGGTTAGACAAGCTGAACCGAGAAATGCTCCGTCAGTGGGAGGTAGTCTGTCATACTCATCTGGACTGGGCCGACCGCGAGGAAGCGGAGCGGATGCTCCGGGATCGGGGAATCTCACCCGATGTCGCCAAGATCGCTGTGAGCCCCTTGGGAGGTAAATAAGCCGCGATTGATTCTCCCGCAGAGGCGCGGAGGCGCAGAGAATTATTCTTCTAAGCCATTCACACAACGCGTGATGCCACTCAAGACTGCCTCTCCAAAGTTCAGAAGGTAATCCAGCTTTATTCCGGTCAACCTTAGATAAGTCTGAACCTGCTTTCTATGTGCAGGCATGATCTGTTCAACAGACTTGAGCTCCAGTAAAACCATCTTTTCAACAATGAGATCTGCCCGGAATCCCTCTTCAAATTTGACTCCCTTGTAGAGAATCGGAACGGGGACCTGCCGCTCCACTTTCAGTCCTGCCTCATTCAACTCCCGGCACAGCACGATTTCGTAGACGGTTTCCAGGAGTCCCGGTCCGAGCTCCCGAAGAACCGCAATGGCAGCTTCAATTATTTTGGTGCCAATTTCATTTTCCCTCATTTTAATACTCTCTGCGTCTCAGCGCCTCTGCGCGATTTTTTTCTACTTTCACTTTTTAACTCCTTTAACCTTTCATCCCATGGCCACTCCGAAGATCGATCCAGCTCTCCATCAGGAGCGTAAGCCCGACTGGATCAAGGTACGCCTTCCATCGAATCCCGTCTTCTTCTCGACCAAGGCGATGATCGCCGATCTGCGCCTTCATACGGTCTGTGAGAGCGCCCAGTGCCCGAACCGCTGGGAGTGCTGGAGCGGAGGCACCGCCACCATGATGATAGCCGGAGATCGCTGCACGCGGGCCTGCGGATTCTGTGCGGTCGATACGGCCAAGCCCTTCGCCCTAGAGGAGGACGAGCCGGAGCGGGTCGCCGAGGCGGTCCGGCGGATGAATCTCAAGCATGTGGTTGTCACCGCCGTTGCCCGCGATGACATTCCCGACGGCGGCGCGGAGCATTTCGCCCGTACGATCCAGGCGATCCGTGACATGGATGCCTCGGTCATCATTGAGATCCTGACTCCCGACTTCAATGGCAAGGACTCCTCCCTGCAAACCGTGGTCGATGCTGCTCCCCATATCTTCAATCATAACCTCGAGACTGTAGAGCGTCTCACGCCGATGGTTCGCTCCCGGGCAAAGTACCGCCTCTCGCTTGATTTCCTGAAGCGCGCCCGCGCTCTTGCCGATTCGCGCGATCAGAAAATGGTGACCAAGAGCGGCATCATGCTTGGTCTGGGAGAGGAGGAGAACGAGATCTTCCAGGCCATGGATGACTTACGTGAGGCCAATGTCAGCGTGCTCACCATGGGCCAGTATCTCCGCCCCAGCCCCCAGCATCTGCCGGTTGTCGAATACATCACCCCGGAGACATTCAACCTCTACGGCGAGATCGCCAGGAAGAAAGGATTCACTCATGTGGCGAGTGGTCCGTTGGTACGGAGTTCGTACCATGCATCGGATTTCAATCCGATTGAGGGTTTAGCCGAGCAGGCAGGCCTGAATAGTTAAGGCTCAGGATATCGCCTCGCTCGCTCCTACGGCCTGGTATCGGCACAGCTGCGGTGTTGATCGCTCGCCGTAGGACTACTACGGCTTGAACGGCACTTTGCCCTCGCAAAGCTGTGCCTCCTTTCAGTTTTGCCTTCGGCAACTTCTCTGCGCCTCATTCGAGAGGCTTGCTTCCCTTGACCTCCTTACTCTTCACCCGATCTTCCGAGCCTCTTGAGTTTCGAGGATTTGGAGCATTTGGAGGATTTGACATCATGATGTTTTTTCGTGATGATCTGATGCATGAGAACAACTGTTTCCATTTCGGACTCGCTGCTCGATTTGGCCAAGAAGGTCTCAAGGGAGAGGCGTTCGACGCTCGGTGAGGTGATCGAAGAGGCCCTCCGGGCGACGCTGGTCCCTCGATCTAAATCCTCCGTGAAGGCGAAACGCCCCGTGCTGCTAACCTATAATGGCTCTGGCCTGAGAGAAGGGGTGCGACTGGACTCCTCGGCCGAGCTGCTCGAGGTGATGGATTCCTAGCCCGAGTATAAGAGACGAATGCGGCTACTCGATGTCAATATTCTGGTGCATGCGCACAGGGAGGACAGTGAGCGCCACTTGGAGATCAAAGAATGGCTTGAATCTGCCTTGATTGAACCAGAGGGGGTCGCGGTATCGGAGCTAGTTGTCAGCGGATGTCTTCGGGTGATCACTCATCCGAAGGTCTTCAAACAACCGACACCCTTGCTACGGGCCCTAGAATTCGTGGAGTCGCTCCGCGGACTGGAAGGCGTGAAGATCCTGGCTCCCGGTGAAAAGCACTGGGCTATCTTTACCGGTCTGTGCCGTGACGGCGATGCTCGTGGAAATCTTGTTCCCGATGCCTACCACGCCGCGCTGGCCATAGAGACAGGGTGCGAATGGGTGACTTTGGACCGTGGATTTGCGCGTTTTCAAGGACTTAGGGTTGTGCATCCGTTGGGGTAGTTTTGCGTTGAGGGCCTTCCTGCAGTGAGGTTTTTGTTGGCTCTTCGCTATTTCCTGTGGGTGGATGGTAAGATCATACTCCGGGATTCAGAGGGTTATTTCACCACTAAGAAAACAGCCAAGGACTCGCGCAAAGGCGCAAAGGCGCGGAGGAAAAGACAAAGAATTAGGGCCAGAGAAGATTCTTATCCTCACTCCCATCAAATCGGATAATCACTTGCTCGATTAACACTGGGGACTGACGACTCCTTCCAAGGGAGATGTTTCCTAAGAAGCGTTGCCATTACTCTGCGCCTTTGCGTCTTTGCGCGATATTTCTTCCCATGTACATGCGTCAAATCAAACCGAAACAGTTCTAGTGGTTCAAATTCCCTGCGGGTGTCGATGCTTTACCCACTCCAAACAGCGAGGAACCGTTTTTTTGTAAAAACTCCTTGCGGACTCTTTTGGTTTGCTATACCGAACAAATGAACGGTATATGAATATCAGCATGAATCTCACCCTACGACAGAGTGAAATCCTCTCTTTCATCCGCGACTGCGCGGAGGAGAGGGGAGGTATCCCCTCAGTTCGTGAGATCATGGCCCGTTTTGGATTTAGCTCTCCGGCTACGGTGGCTAGCCATCTGGACCTCATGGAAAAGAAGGGTGCCATTCGTCGCGAGGCAGGGCGTTCGAGGAATATCATCCTTCCCGATCGTGAGCTTCTGAAGTCCCGTCCGGAACTTCTCGAAGTGCCCCTTTATGGGATGATTCCCGCCGGTATTCCCGAGGGCCAGGAGCAGGAGATGGATCGCTGCATCACGGTCGACCCCGAGACGATCAAGATCCCTCGCAATGCCAAAACCTTCGCACTTGAGGTGCGGGGTGATTCTATGATCGGTGCCGGGATCCTGGATCGCGATGTCGTGATCCTGGAGCATGCCGAACCCCGGAACCGCGATATCGTCGCTGCCCTGATCGATGGCGAGGTCACACTGAAGCGCTACCTCGTGGAGGGAGGTGTTCCCTTCCTTCGTGCCGAGAACCCACTCTATCCCGATCTCATTCCGGCCCGGGAGCTTCTGATCCAAGGAGTCTTCCGAGCGCTGATCCGCACCCATCTTCCACGTTAACCCAATACCCAATACCAAATACCAAATACCCATCACCAACCGCCACCATGAAGACCGCCACCAAGTCCACCATCCGATCCACCGATGAGCTCTGGCAATGGGCTGCACTCAAGAGATCCGCCTCCCTTGCCCCAAAACGTTCGATGACGAGCAGTATGGCCCGTCATTCCTCTTCGATGGCACAAGGCATTCTAAACCGTCTTTACGAGATCCTTGGAGTGACTTCCAAGTCACGGAGGTAAGAAATTTTATCTCGCGCGGAGACGCAGAGGCGCAGAGATACTAAATTGGAATAGAAATGAATATCGACCTGACAATTGATTCAATAATTCTAGAACGAGCCAAAGAACTGGCCCTCATGAAGAATATCAGCCTGTCGTTTCTTGTGGAGACACTTCTTATCGATGAACTAGGAATTTCTACGACATCTAAAAAGCTCTCCTTTATCCACAAGTGGACAGGACGTCTGAACTTAAGGAGTCCTGATGGACGGTTTGCTTACTTGCAGCAACGTTACGAGATCTGAATTTGCCCTGCGTTATCAGTGTTTGATTATCTGGCTGTTGATTCGCATCCGTTACAACTTCCTCTATGCAGGATATTTTCTTTTATCCTAATAGTCCAAACACCTACAGCCTAAACCCCTTCCTGCCACTTCCGTGGCGGCTTCAGTTCGATTGATCCGTCGTAGGCTGATCCTGATCCTTTGACTTATCAGGTTTTTCGGCCTTTTCAGTCTGGTCATTGGAGTCTTTGGATTCTTTATCCTTTTCCTCTTTCGAGCCGTAGACCTCTTTGAGGACTTTACCGATGAGTGGCGCAGCGTGGCTGCCTCCATGGATGTTGTTATCGCCGGGTTCTCCCTCATAGACGGCGGCAAAGGCATACTGGGGATTCTCTGCAGGAACGAATCCCGCAAACCATGCGGCAGTTCGCTGCTTCTCCTTGTTTCCTCCACCACCCCATTGGGCGGTGCCTGTCTTCCCTGCAACATGGTATCCCTTCACCTGCGCGTGGTGGGCCGTTCCCTGCCCATCTTCGGTCACGGCCACGAGAGCTTCTTTAAGCGTCTCCATATCCTCCTGCTTGATCTGGAGGTCATCCCGGAGACGGTCAGGATAGGCTGAAATAACTTTGTTATCGATGCCCTGGATCTGCTTCACCAGCCGTGTCTGGTGAAATTGTCCACCCGTCGCGATTGCCCCGTAAGCTTGGGCCATCTGGAGAGGGGTGATGACGATGGCCCCCTGTCCGATGCTCATGTTGGCGACATCGCCCTTGAGGATCTTCCGCTTCTGGGTGCGTAGCATGTATTCATCGGTGGGAATGATGCCGCCCGTTTCGGCTTTGAGAGGGATACCTGTCTTCTTCCCGAGTCCTAGACGCTCGGTCCAGGTGATGATGTTTTGTGCCCCGATCTTGATGCCGGCCTGAATGAACCATGTGTTGCAGGACTGCGTGAGCGCCTCGACAAAATTCAGACGACCCGCATTGGTCTTCTTCCAGTTGTGAAAGGTGAAGTTGCCAATATCGATCGCGGTAGGGCCGCTGTAGATATCGGTGGGGGTGAGTTTTCCAGACTGGAACCCGGAGAGTGCGACAAAGGTCTTGAAGGTGGAGCCAGGCGGATAAGCGGATCGGTAGGCTCGGGGCAGCAAGGGCGTAGAAGGATCTTCGCTAAGCTGTCTGTAGATCTCGGGGTTCAGAATGGGCACGAAGTGGTTAGGATTGTATTCCGGCCAGGAGGCCATGGCATGGATTTCACCAGTCCAGGGATCGATCACCACGATGGCGCCGCGCTTGCAATTCTCACTCAGGACCTTCTCGCAGATGCGCTGCAGATTCTGATCAATGGTTGTGATCACGTTATCGCCGGGAACGGGAGGCTGGGCGATCCTCTCCGAGGTCTTGCGACCCTCCGCATCATAGGTGACATGGATGCTGCCGGGGTGGCCTTTCAGCTGGTAGTCGAAGGTTTGCTCGATCCCTTCGCGCCCCTCGCTCTCGGTGAAGATGAGGTCCTTGTTCTCGATCGGACGGATGGAGAGGGGAGCTTCCTTACCCGTATAGCCGATAATGTGGGAGGCAAGTTGCCCATTGGGATAAATGCGCGCGTAGACCTGCTGGAGCACCAGGGCACTCGTGAGGCCGCGCCTGGCAGCGGCCAGTTCCTCGGGCTGCAGATCCTCGAGCAGAGTCAGCGGGAGGAGTCCACGGTTGCGGTAATGATTCAGGATAGCCTGATCGCGTAGTGAGATCTGGCGTCCAAGGAACCCCTTGGCGAACGTGATGTGTTGGCGGGCAAAAGCCAGGACCTTGGCCTCGCTCCAGTCGAGCGGGGTGGGGAACTGAAGCGCCAGATTGTAACTGAGGCGACTCTGGGCTAGCGGATAGCCGTTCCTGTCGGTGATCTGCCCTCTCGGGGCTGGAATTCCGAGCTGGAAAGTCCGGGCCTGCTTCTGGGTCTCCCATGTGGGTTTGGGATTCTCATCGACGGGTGCGTTCGTCCCATTGTTCATCTGTGCCGCTGCCGGGAAGGCGAAAGCAAAAGAGCAAAGCAGGTTAAGAAGAAGGATCCGTGCGCTCATGGTACGGTGGCTGTGGCTCTCGGGGGGGTGATGTGGGGAGGCTTCAGGTAGATTGGCACGGTAGTTCCCG
>CAIXGT010000093.1 GCA_903919105.1 uncultured Spartobacteria bacterium
AGCACTGTGTGGCACCTCGGCGCGGCTAAGGGCTAGGCGAAGGGCCAGAAGCGTCTCCTTCCGTGTTGCCTGTACGGGGATGACCGGGACGCCTAGCTCTGCGGAGAGCTGTTCCGCGCTTACCGGGGTGCCCTGGGCTTTGGCGACATCGATCATGTTCAGGGCGATCACGGTCGGAAGACCCAGTTCGAGTACCTGGGTAATGAAGTAAAGATTGCGCTCCAAATGCGAGGCGTCGATCACGCAGAGGATGCGGCTAGGACGCGGTGTGTCCTGGCGGAGATCCATCAATACGTCTCGGGTAATGCGCTCGTCGGGGGCACGGGCGCCAAGGCTGTAGCTCCCGGGCAGATCGAGCAGTTCGATCTTCTCGCCGTGTTGTCCGATAAAATGACCTGACTTCTTCTCTACAGTCACGCCGGGATAGTTGCCGACTTTTTGTCGGAGGCCGGTCAGGGCGTTAAAGAGCGTGGTCTTGCCACTGTTGGGGTTGCCGACGACGGCATAGGACTTTGGCTGGCTGGTCACGGTCTCCCCAAATCCGGAGTTATAGGAGCCAGGTGCGTTGTGAGAAATCGAGAGAACTGTTTTCGTTTTGCTCCTCGAGACGACATGAGCCGGGATAACGATCGGAAGAGCGCTCCCGCCAACCTCCTGACTCTGGTCCACGAGCTCTCCCAACACTTGGGCTGCATCGTTATTCCGAATGCTGAGTTCGAAACCGCGCAAGCGAAACTCCATCGGGTCCCCCATTGGAGCGCTTCGGACAAAAGTAACCCTGGTCCCGATTAGCAGTCCCATTTCCCTGAGTCGCATCGCAAGCTGCTCGTCAGCGGGCAATCGGCTGATGACAGCCTGCTGGCCGGGCTTGAGTGAGGAAAGCGGGATCATGAAGGCTGTCTCGTGGTGCCCCTAATCAGGAAGAATGATACGAGATTGAGACGCAGTATCAATTAGAGGCTGCAGTCAAGGCCAGCTGATTCTGAAGTGCTGAAGAAACTTTCTACCGACTCCGCCCGGATTTACCGGTTGTGGTTTTCTTTCGTGCGCCCGCCTTCGATCCCTTGAAGTTTTTACAGGTGCCGAGCAGTCGGAGCATGTCGCAGCTCCCCTCGATGCGGAGGGCCTTCTGTGTCGGGGAGAATCCGAGACGATGCGTGATGCAGTTCTGCATGACGTCAATGTTGGGATCTTCGAACTCAATGATCTTCCGGCAGTCAACACAGATCAGGTGATTGTGGTGAGGACTGCGTAGGAAATTCGGGTCGTAGAGCCGCTCCCCGCCACCGAGGGAGATCTCGCGAAGCATGCCGCTCTCCACCAGAAGGGCGATGGTCCGATAGATCGTAGCACGTGAGACCGCATGAGCCTTGGCAAGCTTCGGCAGCAAATCCTCGGGTCTGAAATGCTCGTCGTTACGGAAGATCAGCGTGACCAACGCCTCGCGCTGCTTCGTGAAGCGGAGTCCCTTGGAGGCAAAGAACGCCTGGGCTTGCCCAAGAATGGCCTGAAGGGATTGTGGGTCCATGGAGTGACTTTATGGTGTATACCGCTGGGCGATCGGCAAACGACGTCCCATGCCAAAAGCCCGTCCCGTGACTTTGATGCCAGGGGCGGCCTGCTCG
This sequence comes from uncultured Spartobacteria bacterium, assembly GCA_903919105.1. The sequence goes on from CAIXGT010000093.1 coordinate 1,626, forward strand.
CGCTTGTATTCATTACGATTGACCATACCGGCGATGCGCCTCACCACTTCTTGATCATAGCCACGGGCAACGATTTCACTGATCGGCAGGTTTTCCTCCACATAGAAAGCCAGGACGGCATCGAGCAGATCGTACGGGGGAAGGCTATCTTGATCAGTCTGATCCGGACGCAGTTCTGCGCTGGGAGGCTTCGCGATGGTCGCGGCGGGAATAATCTCCTTCCCCCTGTTAATCCAGCGCGCCAGCTCGTAGACCAATGTCTTGGGCAGATCGGAAATGACCGCCAGACCGCCGCACATATCGCCGTAGAGTGTACAATAGCCGACAGCCAGCTCGCTCTTGTTTCCGGTTGTCAGCAAAAGGCTGCCGAACTTGTTGGAGAGAGCCATCATCGTGACCCCGCGCAGACGGGCCTGCAGGTTCTCCTCCGTGGCATCCTCGGCCCTACCTTCAAAGACCTCACACAAGGCGGATTTCATCACTTCATAGGCATTCGCAATTGGCAAGTTAAGACACTTGATGCCAAGGGTTTCTGCTAGCAGAAAGGCGTCTTTTACACTTCCCTCGGATGAATAAGGGCCGGGCATGGCCGCGCCGGTGACATTTTCTTTTCCAAGAGCTTCCACAGCCAAGACGGCCGTCAGGGCGGAATCAATCCCTCCACTCAGACCCAGCACCGCACTCTTGAAGCCGCATTTGCGGAAATAGTCACGGAGGCCTAGCACGAGCGCCCGGTAGAGCTCGCCCAGTTGATCGCGGCCATCGTGGCAGAACGCATCGGTAGGTTCTTCAATAACAAGAAGTTGCTCCATGAATCCACCCATCTCTTGAAAACGATCTCCCTTAGCGGAGAAGGCCAAGGAGTGGCCATCAAAGACCAGCTGGTCATTACCACCCACGGAGTTACAGTAATAGATGGGTACCGCAAATCTCTGAGCCTGAGTATGTAGCATCTGAAGACGACGAATAGATTTACCAAATTGGTAGGGTGACGCACTCAGGTTGACCAGGATCTCGGCCCCGGCATTCACCAGATCGGCAGGTGGATCGACGCGGTAGAGCGGTCCGGGTAAGAACTCCGAGGTCCAGAGATCCTCGCAGATCGTGATGCCAACTTTTTCCCCTGCGATCTCGATCGGTGCAGAAGCCTGACCCGGCTCGAAGTAGCGGGCCTCGTCAAAGACATCATAAGTGGGAAGCAGTCTCTTGTGAATGATGACAGGTTCGGCGCCTTTGCACAAAAGAGCGGCGGCGTTGTGGAACGGCTTCCCGTGGCCAGTCACATTCCGATCGATGAATCCCACGAGGAGCGGCACCTCTCCGACGGCTGCCTGGATCCCGGCAAGCGTTTCCAGATTCCGCTCTACGAACTCCCCGGCAAAAATCAGGTCGAGCGGGGGATAACCCGTGATCGAGAGCTCGGGCGTCACCACCAGATCGGCACCCTTATCGACCAGCTCATGATAGGCAGCCAAAATCCGCGCGGAATTCCCGGCGAAATCACCGACTGTCGTGTTGATCTGGGCGATGCCAACCTTCATGGATTCGACTCTACCAGAATCCCCACTGGCGTGTGGCACAAATGTAGAAACCCAGTCCCAGGTTTGCCACAGCATGGGCTGTGACACAGGCGGCGAGACTCTTCGTGCGGGTGGCCACAAGATTGAATAGCACTCCGGTCAAGAAAGCGGCGGGCCAGTCGGCCGGGGAATGAACCAAGGTGAAGGCAACCGCCACTGCCCAGAAACTGAAGCGGGAACTGCTCCCGAAGGGCAGCTTCGTGAAATCCTCATTGACCAGATAGCGCAGCAAAAAGCCTCGCCAGAAAAGTTCTTCTACCAATGGCACCACTAGCACAAGCCGTGCAAATCGGGCTACTAGCATCCATGGGGTGAGGCCAGCAACGACTCCAGGATCGAATCCATCAAGCCGTCTTGGCTGATGGAAAAGCTCCTGCGGCGCGACCCAGAGCCCCATCACCAAAAGTCCGATTGCCGCACCGATCAAGAGCTTCAAACCTGTGGTTCCGCTGAAATCATAGTTCTTCCAAAACCAGAGCACTGCGGCGGCGCAGACACTGCTTTGGATCGGATAGATCCAGTACATCGGGTCAAGAACCACTCCACAGAATGAGGTGATCCCCAGCGCCTTAGCGGCAGAGACAGCGGCCAGACCGACCATGAAAAGCACAAAGGGGAGCGTGTAAGCGAGCAGGGCGCGACTTTGCTTGAACATCCTTCTTGCATAACTGCTGTGATCGAGAGTTGGAAGATAGGAGTTGGAAGATGGGGGGGGTGCCTCGTTAGCATCCACAGCAATGCCATCAAAAAAATCCTCCGATTCCTTACTACTGCTGGGTTCGCATGTACCGACGATCGGCGGTGTTGCGACAGCTATCGACCGTGCTGTCGGGATCGGCTGCACAGCAATGCAGATCTTCGTGAAGAACAACATGCAGTGGTTTGCCAAGCCACTGCCAGAGGCGGATGCAAAGGCTTTCACCGATCATCCCTTGCGTGGAAAGCTAGGTGCGGTCGTGGCCCATGCCGGTTACCTCATCAACCTCGGAGTCGAGGGAACCGAGAACCATGAGAAGTCCCTACGATCTCTTTCCGATGAGATGCTCCGCTGCGAGCAGCTCGGCATTCGCTCGCTGGTTCTCCATCCGGGCTCTCATCTCGGTGCGGGTATCGAGGCCGGTACCGCCTGTGTCATTGGCAATCTCGACCGGCTCCATTCCGAACATCCTAATCTCAAGGTGCGCATCACGCTCGAGACTACCGCCGGTCAGGGTGCCTGTTTAGGGGCGCGCTTTGAAGAGATCGCGGCGATTCTCGCAGGAGTGAAGGATCCCAAGCGCTTGGAGGTGTGCCTCGACACGGCCCACGCCTTCGCTGCCGGATATGACCTCTCGGCCCCGAAGGGAGCGGAGCAAACCTTTGCCGAGTTTGATCGGGTAATCGGGATTAACCGCCTCTCTTGCCTTCATATCAATGACTCCAAAGCGAAGCTGGGATCCCGCGTCGACCGACATGACAATCTCGGCAAAGGTCTGATCGGCCTAGATGCCTTCCGCTGGATCATGCGCTCCCCAGAGCTCGCGACGATCCCGAAGATCCTCGAAACCCCCAAGGGAAAAGATCTAGCCGAGGACGTCGAGGCCATTGCCCTTCTCCGGAGCTTTCTGTAGAAGAACTGAATCCTGAACGTCTTAATATGGAACTCAGGAACTCAGGAAGTGCCTTAAGACTAACGTGAGCTATCATAAGGGCTCTCCTCTTTGAATGCTTGTCTTGGATGCCCCCCTCTTTTTCATGAGTTCCTGAGTTCCATACTAAATCCCCCCTTGGTTAATCCGTTTGATTTTCCGAGTTGCCGATCTTAAAACTGATTATTCCATGTACGAAGAAGAGAACTCCGCCTACTCGAACGCCTACCGCCAGTATTCCCAGGACAATGTCCTCGAGAGCCGCGAGCTTCAGGTGGAGCGCAAATTCTTCCGTTTTGAAGTCCGTGAGAACGACCGAGGCCGCTTCCTCCGCATCACCGAAGAGAACCAAGGGCGACGCAACACCGTGATCGTCCCCGACTCCGGCTTCGGCGATTTTGCGAAGGCGATCAGTGAGATCCTGGCATCTCAGGCCCAGTCCTAAAAATTCTTAGGCCGCTCTTCATATCAGGGGAAATAAGGGATGAGTGACACGACCGCCGCGCGGAGCACAGAGGATCTCTGCAGCAGCTGTGGTATGTGCTGTGACGGCGTCCTCTTTCACTCGGTCGAGCTCCAATCGGGAGACCAACCCAGAAAACTTTCCGCGCTCGGGCTGAAGATCCGCAAACAGAAGGGGGTCGAATATTTCCTTCAACCCTGCTCTGCCCATCGCGAAGTGTCTGGGAAATGCTCCTGCTTGATCTATGAGGATCGTCCGGCCCGCTGTAGGAACTTCGACTGCCGTCAGCTCCGCGGGGTTCTCACAGGTGAAGTCACCGAAGAGGTTGCGCTGGAAAAAATCCGCTCTGCTCGTGAGCAGGTCGCTCAGGTCAACGCTCTTATGGGTCAGATCGCGGAGACAAATCCCAACCGCTCCCTGGCCCATCGCGTGGCGAATGCTCTCACGCTTCCGAAGGGCGCCGAACAGACACCACTTCATGATGAACTCAAGGTAGCTATGGAGAATCTCGAATCCTTCCTAGCAAAAGACTTCCGCGTTTAGTTAAGAAAAACGCTCTATAAATCTCGCCTACGGCGTCCGTGAACACTCCTCTGCAGATCCTCGTCATCCGACGCGATAACATCGGCGATCTGATCTGTACGACCCCCCTTCTCCATGGGTTGAGAAGAAAGTATCCCGACGCCCGGATCTCGGTTCTGGCCAGCAGTTACAATGTGGAGGTTCTGGATGGAAATCCCGATGTGGATGAAGTCTTTGTTTTCCTAAAGAAGCATCAAAAGAGCCATGGTTACGGACGTCTGGGGATGCTCTGGAACCGCTGGCGACTTCTCCGCACGATTCGTAATCGCCGCTTCGATCACATTATCCTGGCAAACGGGGGATGGCGATATGCCCATACGCTCGGCGGGAAACACCTGATCGGGTTCCGCGAACCCGGAGAGCCGAACTGCCGTCAGCCCGAGGTGCTGGCACCAGATCATGGGGGCTTCGACGAACATGCAGTTTCCAAGATGGCCAAGCTGGGTGCACTCCTCAGCGCCGAAGAGACGCTCGGTGCCACAAAGCTTTTTCCGGATGCTGATTTAGTCGCACGCGAGCGGGCTCGTCTAGTCGCGTTGGGCTGGGATCCGAAAAGATCTTCCGTGGCCCTTCACATCAGCTCTCGTAAGCAAGACCAGCGGTGGCCGGAGGAATCGTTCGTCGAACTTGCCAAGTCATTAACCGCCTCGGGGAATCTCCAGATTCTGCTGTTCTGGTCACCCGGCGCCGAGAATGACCCCATGCATCCCGGTGACGATGGGAAAGCCCAGCGCATCCTGGAACGACTGCACGGCTTAACGGCCTTTCCCTGCCCCACTGCTGAAATCAAACAACTGATCGCCTCGCTTTCCCTCGCCGACCAAATGATCTGTAGCGATGGCGGCGCGATGCATATCGCTGCAGCCTTGAATAAACCGATTGTCTGCTTCTTCGGCACCAGCTTTGTGCCGGAGTGGCATCCTTGGGGTGTACCCTACATCGCGCTCCAGAAGCCTTCCCGGACCGTTGCCGACATCACGGTCAATGAGACCTTGGCAGCTTTTGTTGAACTGCAGAAAAGTAATTCTCCCGCAGAGGAGAGAGAATGAATATGGAACTCAGGAACTCAGGAATTGCTTGATTGGCCATTGCTTCGCATCCGTTGCATCAGGAAAAACGCGGTTGGAGAAGAGTGTGACCGCTATGAGAGAATATGGAACTCTCGCTCCATGCTCCCTAAGCAGACAGTCTCTGTAGAGAGATCATCTTTCTCCTGGGCATGCTTTCCACCCAATTGACGGTTTGGTTCTGCATTTCCCTTACTGAGTTCTTGAGTTCCAGATTAATGATGCAGTCTCCCCTCAAGCGACAGATTGACTAGAAGATGCACTAGGTAAGGATCTTTAGGCTGCCTTGGGTTGAGTCATGGTTACCATCTGCGCATTTCCTAATGCTTTGTTTTTTCTCTGCGTCTTTGCACTTGCTGGCCCGGCCGTTGCTTTGCATCCGTTACGGCTGCGCGAGTCCTTGTATTTATCGACGCCCAAAGATCGTGCCAGAAACTGGCTGATGAACTAGAGGATGCCTCAGCGTCCGCTCACCGCAACATAGACGGTTCCAGTGGATTCCCCGCCGCGGATTGGGTTTGGAAAGCTCACCACCGTCGCCTCCACCCGCGCGAAGACCTCCCGGAGCCTGGAGCAGAACTCTTCATCCGGCGACTCGTCCGACCACATGGCAAAGACCCCACCCGGATATAGATGCTGTCTCAGCGTCATGAGTCCCTTCACGGTGTAGAAAGCGGCGTGGCGTGGATTGAGCCAATGCTGGGGAGTGTGATCGATGTCCAGAAGGATAGCATGGAATCTCGCTCCCAAAGATTCCGCATGAAATCCAATCTGCGGATTCGCCGCGAGGGCGAAGAAATCCCCCTCCACATACCGTGTCCGGGGATCGGCGGAGAGCCCGGCACCGAGCGGCACCATCCCGCTCTGATGCCACCGGATAACCGGCTCCAGATAATCAATGACGCTGAGAGATCCCACCTTCGGGTTTTTCAGCGCGGCCAAGGCCGTGCACCCGAGCCCCAGTCCACCCACAACCACATCCAGCTTCTCCCCCTCTGGGACCTCCACGGCCGCCAGGCCCAAATCGGCCAGCGCCTCTTCCACCACATAAAAGAGACTGCTCATCAGGAACTCCCCGTTGAGAATGATCTCGTGGACCACCTCGTTATCCAGCATCGGGATTTTACGCCTCCGCAGAATCAGCTCACCCAGTGGCGTCTCGCAGTAATCGAGCTCCTCAAAGGACTTTTCCATTTCTGTTGTGATGGCGACGATCCGGCGGTTCAGTTCCGTGCGCGGCGTCGAGCTTCACGGCTATTGGCGTGCCCCCCTTTACTCCACCAAGCAGGCGCGGGAACGGGTGTCTTTTCGTCGGCCTTTGACTTCTCCTGGTGTTTTTTTCCGGGCTGACTCTTGGAAGAATTTTTAAAAGATTTCCCCAATTTTCCAGCTGCGACTTTCCGGTACATCTCCAGTCGGCAGTTGAATCCCCCGAGATCCACCGTTCTCTGGTATTCCCGCTGCAAGGTCGGATCCTCGGGCTCGGTGCGCAGGGGATTTACAAAGACCAGTCGTCCTCCGACGCGCAGAGCGCGCGAGGCAGCAGCATAGAGATCCGCAAAGAGCCCCTGCATGTCCTTGATGCGGACACGCCGGCCAAGCGGGGGATTCGTTATGATGAGAGAAATACTGCCGGGAGCAATGGCTGCATTCCTGAAATCACATTCCGTGAACGAACTTGTTATTTCCGTTTCCATTCCTTCGATTTTTGCCGCTTCAACATTTGCCCGGGCGACCTCTATCGCCCTGGGATCCAGATCCGTACCATGAACGGCTGTCACCCCGCCCAGCAGTCCGCGCTCGATGAGTTCCAGTCCCGAACCACAGAAGGGATCCCACACCACCTCGTCGTCACAATATCCTGCTAGCCGCGCCATGCAGGCTGCCAGCGGAGGGTGCGAGGCGGCCGCGATGTCGTCCTGCCTGTAGCCCAGACGCGGGTCGGGATAGAGCCGTGGACGCAGCTCAACAGAGGATTCACCCCGGTTGGTAGCCAGCACGTCGATCGACCAGGGAGCCTGCCGTGCATCGTTCAGGATCTCGGGGCATAAGGCGTAGGCGCGATCGATCACCTGACGGATGGCACCCCGCTGATGGCCGCCTCCCGCAAATTCCAATCGATAGCGCGGTGCATTTTCTGTGCCGCTGAGCATCAGATCACGGGCTCGCTCGGAGGCGATGCATCGGGCTAGCGGCTCGACCCACTTCGGCCCCTCCTCTCCGCTTACTGTTCCGAGGGGAAAAGCCACCGTGGCAAAGCAGCGGAACTGGTAAAGAGAGGCCAGTTTGAACTCCTTCAGTGGCTTCAGCGTCACGCAGCCGGGCTTGGCTGATTCGATGAGCCATTCCCTTGGGGAGAGTTTTTCCTCCGCTTCCTCGCGGACGAAATCCTCCAGACCGCGACGGCAGCGTAGTAGCACCCTCATATCAGCGTCCCCATGACGCAGGGGAAGCAGGGCGTCGAGAAGAACACCTCCAGCATCCTCCCTGCGCGAAACACCCGCCTTCACTTTCTGAACCGTCATCGCCGGCAGTTCTATCCCCTCCTTGATCAGCGCAAGCGTCGCTTCGCCGCCGACTTTCTCCAGAGCGCGTCCGAGATAACGGGTCTCCCTACCCTCCTTATCCTTATTACCGGTCTTGAGTAGTGCCAGCATCTCGCGTTCCCCCACCTCGCCCGCACCGATCTTGGGCAGCGCAGCCAGGGCATAGCGGCGGATTTTCTCCTGAGGATCCTTCAGCAAGTTGATCAGCCAGGCTCGAATTACGGCCTGTTCCTCATCCGTCCCGAATCGGGAAAAGATCATCCCGACCGCTCGGACCACAGCCACGCGCTCCAGCCGCTCACGGGCCTGTGCCGCATCGAAGCGGGGCACTTCACGAGCCCACAGCTCCTCCTTGGGCAGATCCCGCAGTTGCTTGTAGAGGTCCTGATCGGATTTCATCGCAGGAGATCATGCCAGCTTGGCGCGCAGAACCGAGTTTTAATCCATCGGCGTATGCCTTCTGCCGCATGTTTTCTTGGACTCGCATAGGATCCCTCCCTACAAGGGGATACGCTCCACATGAACCGACTTCTCCCACTCCTCTCGATCCTCATTCTTCCGCTCCTTCTTCTCCCAGCCTGCACGTCCCACTTGCAGCAGAAGGAGAACTTCCTGCGCGAAGCCGGGTTCCTAGCCGTAAAGCCGACAACGCCCTCCCAGATTGCTAAAGTCCAGGCCCTCACTCCTGGCAAGATCACGCAGATGACCCGCAAGGGACACACGCTCTTCGTCTTCTCGAACCCTAGTAAAAATCTCCTCCTTGTTGGTGGCAATCCCCAGTTTGAGCGCTACCAGCATATCCTCTATTCCAAGGTCGTCATTCCTGATCAGGCCGCCGACAAGGAAGATAAACTTCTGGCGGACGACTATGCCGGATGGGGTGGAATGATGGATCCCTTCTTCGGTCCCATGTTTTACTAAAAGCCTTAC
>CAIXGT010000094.1 GCA_903919105.1 uncultured Spartobacteria bacterium
GCATCCCCCGTAGCCTCTTGAGTTATAAAAACATATGGACATCCAATTTGAAAAAGCAGGCCCAATCCTTGTCGTGACACTCAAGGGGCGCCTCGACGCAACGGAGCAGAATATGATCAAGGACTCCGTTTCCAGGGAGATTGAATCAAGCGGTTCCAAAGGCGTTGTTTTCGATCTCGCAGGCCTTGAGTACGTGAGCAGTGCTGGATTCCGTGAGTTCTTCCTGCTGGGGCGTCAGTTGCAGCGTGTAGGCGGCGGTTTGGCCGTCTGCGCCCTCCAGCCAGCTGTGCAAAGGATCTTCGATATCGCTCAGTTTCAGACCGCTTACCCCGTCTGCGCCACGCGGGACGAGGCACTCGTTGCGATCGGTTCCTCAGTGGCCTAGGGAAACGCTCAACGCTTCCTGAAGCACGTAGAATCTGCTTCTTATCTCACGCGGAGACGCGGAGTTCGCGGAGTGGTTCTTTAGAGGACTAAAATACTCTGTTTTTTGATACCCCCGAATTCACCATCTTTTTTCTCCGCGAACTCCGCGTCTCCGCGTGAAAAATCCTCTCTAACAGACAAGAAAGGTAGGCGTTTCTTGCACGGGTTGCCTCTTCACCGATAGCTTAACGGGATGTCCGCCGCATCGCCTCTGATCATTGCCGGCCGCGAATTCTCTTCGCGGCTCCTTCTCGGAACCGGAAAGTTTTCCTCCGGAGCCACCATGAGTGAGGCGTTGGCCTCAAGCGGCACCGAGATCGTCACCGTGGCACTCCGCCGTGCTGACCTCTCCGGAAAGGGAGATCCCTTCGCCAACATCCTGGAGTTCATTGATCCGGAGAAATATCTCCTGCTTCCCAACACCAGTGGCGCCAACACCGCCGAGGAAGCGCTTCGCTTGGCTCGTCTCTCCGCCGCCGCAGGTCTGCCGAAGTGGGTGAAGCTCGAGATCCATCCGGACCCCCGCTACCTGCTTCCTGATCCCATCGAGACCTTGAAGGCGACCGAGATGCTGGTGGCCGAAGGTTTCACTGTTCTTCCCTACATCAATGCAGATCCGGTCTTGGCAAAACGACTTCAGGAAGCAGGTGCCGCGACGGTAATGCCGCTCGGTTCGCCGATCGGGAGTAACCGGGGGCTCGAGACGCGCCATCAACTCTCCATTATCATCGAGCAGGCGATTGTGCCTGTCATCGTCGATGCGGGGATCGGCGCTCCCAGCCATGCCGCCGAGGCCTTGGAGCTCGGGGCTGATGCCGTGCTGGTGAATACCGCGATCGCTGTCGCGGGCGATCCCGTTCGCATGGCCCGAGCCTTCCGGATGGCGGTCGAGGGTGCTGCAGAGGCGGTGGCTGCCGGATTGCCCATGGCCGCCGAGCACGCCATTGCTACAAGCCCCCTGACAGCTTTCCTGAACTCCTAGTCGTAGGATGATTCCCTACAGATTCCCCGCTAACAGCCTTCAGTCTTCAGCCTAATCACCTAAATTATGGCCGCTGAGGGAACGCCGATGATGAAGCAGTATCACGCCCTGCGGCGCGACCTTCCGCCGGGCACTTTCCTGCTTTTCCGTCTCGGTGATTTTTACGAGATGTTCTTCGACGATGCCAAGGAGGCCTCGGCGATCCTGAATGTCGCTCTCACCAAGCGTGGCGATGTGCCGATGTGCGGCGTCCCGTACCATGCCGCACGCGGCTACATGGAGAAGCTGCTTGCCGCCGGTCGCCGTGTCGCTTTCTGCGAGCAGGTGGGAGAGGTTCAGCCCGGTAAGCTGGTCCGCCGCGAGATCACGCGGATTCTGAGTCCCGGCACTCTGGAAGATGCCGGTCTTGAGGAGAAAAGCCACAATTTCACTGCCGCCATCCTACCGCCGGCCAAGGAGGGAGGAATCTTCGGCCTTGCCTGCGCGGACCTGAGTACGGGTGAGTTCCGCATCACGGAGCTTTCGTCCGCGGAGGAAGTGCTCGACGAAGTGGTTCGTATGGCCCCGGCCGAGATCTTGGTTCCTGAGGGAAGAAAAGAGTTGTTTCGAGATTTGCAGAATGGTCTGCCTTTTGGTTTTCCCGAGCCTGAGGAGGTGGAGGCTTATCTCTTCGATCCAATGGCCTCCAAGGAGCTGCTGCTTTCCCATTTCAAGGTCCATTCGCTCGATGGCTTCGGGGTGAATGATGTGCCCATCGGAGTCACCGCCGCAGGCGCTCTGCTTCACTATCTCTCGCGCACGCTTCGCCGCGATGTCGGGCATCTCCGTTCACTCAGGGCCTATCGGCAAGCCGAGCATCTGCTGCTGGATGCCTCCACGCAGGGACATCTGGAGCTGGTCTCCTCTAGGGCCGGACGAGGGATGACCCTTCTCGGAGCCCTAGACAGGACAATCACCCCCATGGGAGCCCGTACTCTGCGGGACTGGGTCCTGCGCCCGCTGATCGATCCGGCAGCAATCAACGAGAGGCAAGATGCGATAGGATTTCTGATCTCCTCTCCGATGAAGTTGGGAGACCTGCGCGACCGCCTCGGTGGCATCCGCGACATCGAGCGCTCTATCTCCCGTCTCAGCCAGAACTCGGGTAATGCCCGCGACCTGGCGACTCTTTCCTCTTCGCTGGGGTCATTACCCGCCCTCAGGGAAACGCTTGCCTCTTGCGGAGGTGGGGTGCTTAGCCAACTCAGTGAGAATCTGCATCCGCTTCCGGAGCTTACCGATCTCCTTGAATCCGCGATTGTCGATGAGCCTCCACCCACAATCCGCGAGGGAGGAATGATTCGTTCTGCATTCGACGCAGGACTGGATGAACTTCGGAATGCTTCCACCGAGGGTAAGGACTGGATCGCCGCCTTGCAGGAAACGGAGATTCAGCGCACTGGGATCAAATCGCTTAAGGTGCGGTTCAACGCCGTTTTTGGCTATTTCATCGAGATCACCACGGCAAATCTAGGCAGTGTCCCGGATGACTACACCCGCAAGCAGACCACCGCCGGCGGGGAGCGGTTCATCACCCCCGCGCTCAAGGAAATGGAGGGTAAGATTCTTGGTGCTGAAGAACGGTCGAAGGCCCTCGAGATCGAAATCTTCCAACGCCTCCGCTCTGCTGTTCTAGATCAAGTGTGCCCCTTGCAGGAGACCGCTGCTTCAGCGGGTGCGCTGGACTCCCTTTGTTCGCTTGCAGAGACGGCCCGGCTTTTCGGATATACCCGCCCCGTTGTCGATGATTCGACCGTGCTGGAGATTCGCGAGGGGCGTCATCCCGTGCTGGACCAGCGCGCCGGCGGCGAGGCCTTCGTCCCGAACGATACCGATCTCGATGCCGCCAAACACCGCATGGGTATCATCACCGGACCGAATATGGCCGGTAAATCGACCTATCTCCGGCAGGTCGGTCTCCTCACGGTCATGGCCCAGCTGGGAAGTTGGATTCCGGCAGCTTCGGCCCGCATAGGCGTGACTGACCGTATCTTCACCCGTGTCGGCGCGAGTGATGATCTCTCCAAGGGACATTCGACCTTCATGGTCGAGATGAACGAGACGGCGAATATCCTCTA
>CAIXGT010000095.1 GCA_903919105.1 uncultured Spartobacteria bacterium
GGATCGACATCCGGCGAAGCGATTTCGCCATGTCCTTTCTCATCGAAGAGCTCTTTTATTCCCCTGGATTCCCGGCTTCCACCTGGCAACCACCCTCTGGAGCGAAAGACATCTACCGCTGCGATGCGACGCAGCTCGAACAACTCCTCTATGTCCTGATGAACTCGCTGCAAATGGGCGCTCAGGACAAGCCCTGGCTGAGCGAGCCAGCACAGAGCGTCCCGGGCATGCCCGCCCTTCCATCGTCGGGCGGGCCCTTGAATCGTTAATCCAAGGCTATAGCGCTTTAGGTTAAAGGCTGTTAGATTCCTGCACCCAAGACAAAAAGCCCCCAGCAATTTTTGTCTGCTGATCTTCGGAGTTCTCGGCTTACGCCTAGAATGGCATCGCCTTGGCGAAACAAGCAAAGCCCCTTCGGAGGCGCCTTTTCATTCTTCATAATTCATCCTTCATCCTTTCTGCCCAATGCCTCTTCTCCAACTCCAGCAGGTCACCCTACGCTACACGGACCTTCCGCTTCTCGACAAAGTCGACCTGCAGATCGATCCCGGTGAGCGTGTCTGCTTGGTGGGGCGCAACGGCACCGGCAAGACCAGCATCATGCGGGTCATCTCCGGCGAGGAAAAACCTCAGTCGGGGGACATCACTAAGCCCAACGGAGTCGTCCTGACCAGACTCCCTCAGGAAGTGCCGGACGGCATCATTGGAACGGTCTACGAGGTTATCCACGCTGGTCTTCGGATCGGTGGCACAGAGGAAGACTGGGAGGCAGACGTGCGCGTCGAGGATCTGATGGAGGAGATGAAACTTCCTGCCGAAAAAGAGTTCCAGAGTCTCTCAGGAGGAATGAAGCGTCGAGTACTCCTCGCCCGAGCCCTGGTGGGACAGCCTGATGTCCTGCTGCTCGACGAACCGACCAACCATCTCGACCTGGAGTCGATCCTCTGGCTCGAGAACTTCCTGTTGAAAGTCCGGCCAACCCTCTTCTTTGTGACCCACGACCGTGCATTCCTTAGGAAACTCTCGACCCGCATTGTTGAGCTCGATCGGGGGAGTCTTACCAGCTGGGCCTGCGACTACGATACCTACCTTGAGCGCAAAGGGGCCTTCCTCGATGCCGAGGAGAAGCAATGGGCTGCCTTTGACAAGAAACTTGCCCAGGAAGAGGCGTGGATCCGTCAAGGTGTGAAGGCTCGCCGAACAAGGAATGAGGGTCGTGTACGCGCCTTGAAATCATTGCGCGCGGAGCGAGGCAAGCGCCGCGAGCGTGTTGGCTCGGCCAAGATCGAGATTCAGGAGGCCGGCTCCTCGGGCCAGAAGGTCATCGAGGCAAAGAACATCACCTTCCGCTACGACGATCCAGCGGGTGACGGAGATCACCCGATTGTCAGCGACTTCACCGCGACCCTCTGGAAAGGAGATAAGATCGGGATCATAGGCCCCAACGGAGCGGGCAAGACGACACTCCTGAAAATGTTGCTGGGAAGGCTGGAGCCTACGGAGGGATCCGTGAAGCTGGGCACCAAGCTCCAGGTCGTCTATCTCGACCAGCTCCGCGACCAGATCGACGGCGAGAAAAGCCTGGGCCAAAACGTTGCGGGTGATGCCGAGACCGTGACCTTCCAGGGAAGGCCTGTCCATATCCACACCTACCTGAAGGATTTCCTGTTCCCCTCCGATCGTATTCGGATGCCCGCCAAGATGCTTTCCGGTGGGGAGAGAAACCGTCTTCTGCTGGCGCGCCTCTTTCTCCAACCGGCAAATGTCCTCGTACTCGATGAGCCTACCAACGACCTCGATGCCGAGAC
>CAIXGT010000096.1 GCA_903919105.1 uncultured Spartobacteria bacterium
ATATGCTGGTCGACTTGCCATCATGGAGATCTGTCTTGTGACCCATGAATTGCAGGAACTTCTCCAGAAACGGGCCACGGGCAATGAACTTGCCGATCAGGCTGTCAAAGACGGAATGATTCCCCTGCGAAAGGATGGATGGCGCAAGGCCTCCATGGGACTAACCTCCCTCGAAGAAGTCTTGCGTGTCACAGCAAGCGATCTGGCCGTGCTCGACGAGTAGAGGTTTTCTACAGAAAGCTTCAAAAAACTGCATGTTTTCCCGCAGAGGCGCGGAGAACGCAGAGAGTTAGTGCAGACAGGATGTTCTTTTCAGTGCCTTTGCGCCGCTGTGCGATTTTCCCCTCTCTTATCGGATACTTCGGTATGAGCAGAAGATACCTTAGATCATTCTCTAGTTAATTTATCGTTCCCGTTAAAATCATCAGAGTCGTTGAAAATACAAGGGCTCACGCGGAGGCGCAGAGAACGCAGAGTTTTTCCTAATTAAATTGGATAGTGATGATTAGCCCCACTCATTTACTGAAATCTGACACAATGATTTCATCTCTATCCACCGCGTTCTCCGCGCCTCCGCGTGATACATTTCTGTCTTACTGCAAATGCATCAGAATAAATCAAAAATTCACTAGCTCTTATATCTTGGCGCCCATTTCCAGGATCCTTGCATACTCCGCAGGCGTGACGGGCATGACGCTGAGTCGGGACTGCTTGATGAGTGAGATCTCGGAGAGTGTAGGTTCGGATTTGATAACGGCGAGCGTCACGGGTGAGGAGAGCTTCTGCACTCTCTCGAGATCGACGCAGCTCCAGTCGCCTTCCTTTGCTGTACCATCGGGGTAGGCTTCCTTTGTGACTTTGGTGATGCCTCGCACCGAGGGATCTTTAACGCTCTGGTAAAACAGAACGAGATCCCCCTTTTTCATAGCACGCAGGTTATTCCGGGCCTGGAAGTTCCGGACTCCCGTCCAGGCTGTTTTCCCATCCTTCACAAGATCTTCCCATGCGTAGGCAGAGGGTTCCGATTTCACTAGCCAGTGACGAGTCATAAGACCTTTTATCCGGATGGGGGGGTTCTTTCAATCTCATCATAATGCCATCTCCGTGCTGATCGTCTCTTGCTGGTGGAACACAGAAGGGCTTTCTCCTTGCATTCCTTCAGAGGTGTGGCGATTTTTAACCACTTGCCCGGACTCTGATCCGGTTTTTTAGCTTCAATACCATGTCAAACACCATTCTTGTAGGCTCCCAGTGGGGAGATGAGGGCAAAGGAAAAATCATCGATGTCCTGACCGGCGACATGGATATCGTGGTTCGTAGCCAGGGAGGGAATAACGCCGGCCACACGATCGTCGACGGTGACAAAAAGTATGTTCTCCATCTGATTCCCTCCGGAATCCTGCGCAAGGGAAAGATCTGCGTGATCGGCAACGGCGTTGTGATCGATCCGGTCGCCCTGGTGGTCGAGATCAAGGGACTTCAGGAACGAGGCATCAAGGTCGGCAAGAACTTACTCATCAGTGACAGCGCCCATCTCGTGATGCCGTACCACAGATCACTCGACGAACGTCGGGAAGCCCTCAAGGGGAAAAATAAAATTGGCACCACCAAGAGGGGGATCGGTCCAGCCTACGGTGACAAGGCTGCCCGCACAGGCCTACGCATGGCCGATCTGATCCGTCCGGAAGTCTTCAAACAGAAGCTTGCTCAACGCATCAAGGAGAACAATGCCGTGATCAAGAGCTTGGGCGGCAAGCCGATTAATGGCGCCAAAGTACTGGCCGAGTACACGGCCGCAGCCAAGATCCTGAAGCCCTTTATTACAAACACCGTCACTTATCTCCACAAGGCGATGGATGCGAAGAAGGAAATCCTGTTCGAGGGAGCCCAAGGGACCTTCCTGGATATCGACCATGGCACCTACCCCTTCGTCACCAGTTCCAATACCACCTCCGGCGGAGCCTGCACCGGATCTGGAATCGCCCCGAACCGTATCGATAGCGTGATCGGCGTGGTGAAAGCCTACACCACACGCGTGGGTGAGGGGCCGCTTCCCACGGAAGAAGACGCTATTGGTGATATGCTTCACGGGATGGGTAGGGAGTTCGGCGCCACGACGGGACGGGCTCGACGCTGTGGATGGTTTGATGCCGTGGCCACGCGCTATGCGACGATGGTGAACGGAGTCGATCAACTGGCGATCACCAACCTGGACGGACTGGATAATGTGCCGGAAATCCTGATCTGCACCGGCTACCGGATCGATAACAAGGGCCCCGTGCTCGACACGCCGCCCACCGACGCGGGTGAACTTGCCCGCTGCCATCCCGTCTACATAACCATGCCCGGCTGGCTCACGCCCACGGATTCCATTCGCAAGTACAAGGATCTTCCAACCAAGGCCCGCCGCTACGCGGAGACTCTGGCCAAGCTGAGCGGAGCCAAGCTTTTCATCGTCAGCGTCGGTCCCGGTCGTGCACAGACCATCCAACTCTAAGGAACCGCTCCGACTCGGATTCCTTGCTGTGAGTATCGTCTCCCCATCCAAGGTGCCGCGTCACACCGCCATCATCATGGATGGCAACGGCCGGTGGGCGAAGGAAAGGGGGTGGCCCCGCCTCAAGGGGCACGAGCAGGGAGCCCTCAATGTCGAAACGATCTGCGAGGCCTGCATTCACGAAGGAGTGGAGTACCTGACGCTTTATGCCTTCTCGACGGAGAACTGGAAGCGTCCCGCCCTCGAGGTGGCCGGACTCATGCTGCTGCTGGAGCGCTTCCTTTCGGAAAAGGTCGCCATGATGAATAAGAACGGGGTGCGCCTGGCCGCCATCGGTAGGATAGCCGATCTGCCGGAAGCCGCTCGGAACCGACTGGAACGTGCCATTGACGAGACGGCTCATAATACTCGCCTCACCCTGACTCTGGCTCTGAACTACGGCGGTCGTGACGAGATCTTGGATGCTGTGCGCGCTATCGCCGCAGAAATAGGAGAGGGGAAACTGAAGCCGGGCCAGATCACCACGGAAACAATTTCCAGTCATCTCTACACCCGGGCCATGCCCGATCCCGATCTTCTGATAAGGACCTCGGGGGAAATGAGGATCTCCAATTTTCTTTTATGGCAGCTCAGCTACACGGAGATTCATGTCACCAGCAAGCTTTGGCCCGATTTTGGAGCCGAGGATCTCCAGGCGGCCATCGTGGACTATGGCTCCCGGGAACGGCGTTTCGGTTCCTCGGTTGAGAACGCCGCCAACACAGCGAACGCCTCCGAAAACCGATGAGTAGTACACCGATCGATCAAACAGTGCTGGTCGTCGATAGCGAGACGGACTTCCTCGACTGGGCGCGCCAGCAACTGAAAGCCTCGGGAGTCCGCGTGATCACGGAGACGAATTCCGCAAACGCCTTCAAGATCTTCTGTCTCGAGAAGCCCGATCTGGTGATCGCGGAGATGCACCTGCGGCCAGGCGGAGGACTGGACCTGCTTGCCAAGATCCGGGCCGAATCCCCGAATGCCATGGTGATCATCATGAGTGCCTACGGCACGACCCAGGCGGTGATCGAGTCGATGAAACTCGGAGCCTTTGACTTCCTGCGCAAGGAGTCTCTCCCCTTCACTATGAAGGTCGTGGTCGACACAGCCCTGAAGGCTGCCGCGGAGCTTCGCTCGGCTGCACCTGTCAAACCGGCGCTCACCGTTGAGCAGTACCACGACGATATTGTCGGCCAGTCCGAGGCAATGCAGTCCGTCTTTAAAATGGTGGGTCGCGTGGCCATGAGTGATGCTCCCGTCCTGGTCACCGGCGAGAGCGGCTGTGGCAAGGAACTCGTCGCACGTGCTATTCACAATTACAGCGAGAGAAACAAGAAGCCTCTCATCGCGATCAACTGTGCCGCCATTCCTGAGAACCTTCTGGAAAGCGAACTCTTCGGTCATGAAAAGGGTTCCTTCACCGGCGC
>CAIXGT010000097.1 GCA_903919105.1 uncultured Spartobacteria bacterium
AACTCCGCAACCCGGACAGCTTAGCAGATAGCGACGCCTCATCCTCCGACTCACAAAGGGTAGCTGGTGGGTGCGCTTCTCATCGGGAATCCCAAGATCGCAGCAGGCCTTGCGCCATTCCTGACCATGAGGTGCAAGGCGGCGATGCCCATAGCGGTGCTGTGCCAGCAAATGGGCCAGCTCATGAAGCAAGGTCTTTTCAACCTCGGCCTCTGAGATTTCACACAGAGCCGGGTTCAGCCAGACCTCCCAACGTGAGGCGATGGCTACACCCGCAGTAGTCCTCATCCGTGAATTCCAACCGACGATAATGAGAGGCGAGAGTTTAGGTGCGATGGGATGAAGGAGTTCCCGGGCCTGTTGCTCTAGGATTGGATCGCGTTTTCGGGAATTCCCTGAAGAGGGAGGCTTCACCGTTTTGGTGAGGGTGTTTCCGAAAAGGAGTCTCAGCTGTCCTGTTAACTGGCCCTTGAGCTGACCCACTTGGGAAATCATATCCGCCGGGACCTAGACTGACGGTCCAGAACACGGGAGAGGGCATCGAGCGTTGTATCAATAGCCTCCAGCGTCGTTTCCTGTCCAAGTGAGAAACGGACTGTCGCTCGGGCGAGGTCCTCGGATGCCCCCATGGCAAGCAGTACATGCGAAGCTTGAATAGATCCCACCATGCAAGCAGACCCACTGGAGGCGGCAACCCCCTCGAGATCCAGCCCCATCAGCAGGGTCTCTCCATCGCAACCGGGGAAGCTTACATTAAGTGTGTTGGCAAGAGCGGAAGCCAAGGCGGCATTACGCACTGCTTCGGGATCAATCCCCTGAATGCCTTTCCAAAGACGATCTCTAAGATCTGACTCACGGGCTTGCTTCTCCATACTAGAAGCCGCTCTGACCGCGACTTCGGCCGCAGCGGCCATCCCGGCAATAGCCGGGACATTCTCGGTGCCGGGACGTCGTTCATTCTCATGAAATCCCCCGTGCTGAATTGCCTCGATGGAGATACCCGAGCGGAGCCAGAGAAATCCGGCCCCGTGAGGACCGTGGAACTTGTGACCCGTCGCCGAGAGGGCATCGACACCAAGATCAACGGGCCTGCAGGGAATCTTGCCAAAAGCCTGGACGGCATCGCTGTGGAAAAGGATACCCCTCTCCCGACAGAGAGTTGAGAGTTCGGCAATCGGCTGGATGACACCCGTCTCGTTGTTGGCGATCATCACCGAAGCAAGCAAAGTCTCGGGTCGCAGGGCAGCAGCAAAAGCCTCCGGATCGATCACTCCCTGATCATCGACAGGAACCTCTGTCAGCTCGAATCCCTCACGCCCAGCCAATGAGCGCATGGCATGGAGCACGGCATGATGCTCAGTGGAGGCGGTGAGAAGATGATTTTTCTCAGGGGAGCAATGACGCCTAGCTAGTCCCAGGATCGCCAGGTTGCAGCTCTCGGTCCCGCCGGAGGTGAAGATGATCTCGTGGGATTTGGCGCCGAGAAGCGCGGCGATCCGGTCACGCGCCTCATCGACAGCGGCACGGGCAACCCGGGCGGACGCATGAATGCCGGATGGATTACCCAGCAGATCCCCCAGCAGAGGCAACATGGCATTCCTCGCTTCGGAACAGAGAGGCGTGGTGGCGTTGTGATCGAGATAGATCATTGGGAATATGATGAATGAATGGTCCCCTAATCGGTTCCTCTCGGCAATGACTCAAAAGCTCGTCCGCGCAGATTCCCCAAGATCCTCCTGAGACGCTCTCCTTGCCAAGACTTCACGGCTCCAGCAACATCCACATTCTCATGACCGCCGATTTCATTCTTCCAGACCTTCAGGCTGCAATCCTCTGCGAGGATGTCCGTGCGGAAATCAGCGGCCAACAGACACTCATCGGTGTGATCGGGGCAATACCCACACCCACGCTGCCCATCGCGTTCTTCAAACTCTGCCTCTGGACCCGCTGGTGCGGCGGAAGCGGTGATTTCATTCAGAAGTGCCTCATCTACGATCCTGAGGAAGATCAGGCGATCGCCCAAGCGGAGGTTCCCTTCAGCCTCTCCGATCTTAGCGCACACGCAACCAACGTGCATTTCTTCGGTGGAGTCCAGTTCCAAAAATACGGGACATACCATGTCGAGATTCTGATCGATGATGAGATCCGCCTTAGAATCCCGCTACCCGTGATTGAGATGGAAGTCCCACGACCACCGGACGAGCGTTAAGCCTCCGGCCTCCCGTAAGCTAAAAATCGAGAATCTCACCATCTTCGGGAACAAAAATGTCCGGGATGAGGGGAAGAAGTTCTTCCAACTTCTCTCGAAGCTCTCGCCTATCATCGGCAATATCCTCCGAGAGATGAATCAGACAGAGCGCATTAATGCGGGCCTCGCGAAGAACTCCCGCAAGGTCGTTCTTGCTGAAATGGGAGAGTTCACTGACCAGGACATTGGCCGGTGTCGCCAGTAACGGGGCAAGCTCCTCGGCAGAAGAAAGATCACCGCTGAAAATGGCTCGGAAATCACCCGCCCTGATCTCCAACGAGTAGGAGTTGCACGGGAGCGTCTCATCCACTCCTCGAAGCGAGTGGTAGCACTGCTCGAGATGACGATTGGAAAACGGTGTTACGGAGATACTCCCATCGGCCAGCAACAACGACTCCCGATTCTTCCAGGCAAGCCAGGCGACCGGGAACCCCAGCCCATCCTCCGTAAGGTAGAGGGCTCTGATCCATGCGCGAATCGGTGCGATCATCTCCGTAGGAAGCACGATCTCGAGAGGCTTCTTTCGTTCCAAGAGCATCGCCCCCTGGAGCAGGGCGGGAAGACCTCCGATGTGGTCAACATGGCCGTGGGTGATCAGGACAACGTCAAGATCCCGAATCAAGGTTCCCCGATCGCGCAGGGAATGGACGCACGGTTCTCCGGCATCGACGAGCAGATGCTTTCCTTCTAGAAACAGAAGAGAACTGGAGAAGAAGCGGTCGGCCTCCGGGAAGCCGGAACCCGTGCCGAGAAAGCTAATGGATGGCATGAGTGGAGAAGGTTGCCCGACGCGACTGAAAAGCGAGCGTAAAGGGCGCTTCACTAAAAAAAACACTTTTCCTCTTTGACACCCATCGCATCACTCCCTACTCTCTACCTCCTTTCCCGAAATCCGTATGAAGACTTTTTCCGCTAAAGCCCCCGAGGTTAAACGCCAGTGGTGGGTGATCGATGCCAAGAACCAATACCTAGGCCATGTTGCCGTGCAAGCCGCCAATCTGCTGCGCGGCAAGCATAAGGCGATCTGGACGCCCCATGTGGACACCGGCGATTTCGTCGTGGTGATCAATGCGGCTGAAATCCAGATCGGCGGTAAGAAGGAGACTCAGAAGAGCTACATGAGCTTCTCCGGATTCGTCGGAGGTCACAAGTCCGAAACTTTCCGCCAGCGCCGCGAGCGCCGCCCCGAACTCCTCATCGAGCGTGCGGTCAAGGGAATGATCCCACACAACCGCCTCGGGAGCACGGTCTACCGCAAGCTTAAGGTTTACAAGGGTTCCGAGCATCCTCACACGGCTCAGAATCCTCAGCCTGCAAAGTAACTCCATTTTCCCAAAAAAAGATCTCTTAACATCTCATGGCCACCGCTAAAACACCTACGACAGGTACCACAGGACGCCGCAAGACGGCTGTAGCCCGCATCAATATCGCTCCGGGATCCGGAAAGATCAGCGTCAACGGTAAGAATTTCGAGGATTACTTCACCACCATCTCGATGCAGAACACCGTCCTCAAGCCTCTTGAGGTCGTGAATGCCATCAAATCCTATGATGTCGAAGCCAAGACCTCTGGTGGTGGTCTTCAGGGTCAGGCCGGTGCACTCAGCCTTGCGATCGCTCGCGCTCTCAACGAATTCAACGAAGCCAACCGTCCCCTTCTCAAGGCAGATGGTCTCCTGACCCGCGATTCCCGCAGGCGTGAGCGCAAGAAGCCAGGTCGCCCGGGTGCCCGCAAGCGCTTCCAGTTCTCCAAGCGTTAATCGGCCCCACTACTTTCGGCACGAGTTTTGTGCCACTGCTAACGAAGAGCTTCCCGAAAAGGAAGCTCTTCTTTTTTGTAGTCCAGCCCAAGAGGACATCCCCAAGACATGAAGCATCTTAAGAAGCAGGTGATCCGAGTAGCATGGAAACGATCCCTAGCCGCACTCCGCATGAATCTGATCCCCGGACTGCTCCTTCAACTCCTCATGGCCATCATGACCGCAACCTATTTCCTTAATCCTTGGTCTAGGGCTGAATTCGAAAAACTGGCTCTTCTGCGTTCCCACTGGGGACTGTTTTTTTCCTTCGTCGGAACTTCTGCTGCCTCCTCGATCATTCCTGAACTCGTTCGTTACCTTCTTTCCCCTCAACCGGGCTCTAGCTCAACCACTCTCCGTCAACGTCTTCTCTTCGCAATTCCTTTCTGGGGACTCATCGGCATGCAGGTGGATCTCTTTTATCGTCTTCAATATGCCCTTTTTGGGCCGTCTTACACGGCCTTGGTGATCACGAAAAAGGTCTTCGTCGACGCCTTCCTCTATTGTCCTCTTCTTGCGATTCCCCAAGCTGTCTGTGTCTTCCTCTGGAGGGATCACGACTTTACGCTTCACGGATTCAGGGGCCATCATCCGGTGACTTTTTATGCCTTGAGGGTTTTCCCTGTGCTGATGGCCAACTGGATGGTGTGGATTCCGCTTGTTACCATCATCTACTCGCTGCCTGCGGCACTCGGGGTCCCGTTCTTCATCGTTGCCCAATCCTTTTGGGTCATGGTATTCACAACCCTCTCCGAAAAAAAGGGCGACTGCAGGACTGCCTGATCAATATGGAAATCAGGAAAACTGAAAGAGGGATCAGGATGAAAGCATCCCAGCGGCTACATGGAAGTTTAGCCGACAAATGACACCCCAACCATCCTAGGGGACCGATTTTCCAGGAAGATCCGATCTCGTCACAAAGATGTCGAATTGAGGGTTTTTGTGCACTGCACTTTCCTGATTTCCTGATTTCCACATTCATTGCACTGCGGAATACTCCCTTTCCATGGAACCCAATCTTCTCCAGATTCTCTTTCTCGGCCTCGTCCAGGGAACCGCCGAACTCCTCCCTGTCTCTAGTTCAGCCCACGTGATTGTGGCTGAAAAGCTCATGGGATTGGATCCTTCCAGCCCAGCGATGACTTTCCTTCTTGTGATGCTTCACACCGGAACCATGGTGGCCGTCATTGCTTACTTCTGGAATGCCTGGCAGAGAACATTCTTTGCTA
>CAIXGT010000098.1 GCA_903919105.1 uncultured Spartobacteria bacterium
ATCTGAAAAATGGGCGATTGAGCCGAAACAGATTCAACAAGTCCAAAGAGAACCAGAGGAAGGAGTCTTTTAATGCTCATCTGCTGCTATTGGGATCAACCACAAAGCCGCTTGTAATTCAAAGAAACGACAATCGCAAGCTTCACTCCAAGACTCGTAAGCTTGGATGGAGAGCTAGGCGGGCAAGCGCGGCTTAGTCATTCGAGGCGCTGGCCGAGAAATCCTAGGATCAGCAGATCCGAGGATGCCTGATCGGGGACGATCGGCAGACAAATGAAAGCCCCTTGATTTATCAGCTCGCGATGAGATGAGGGTCCGTTCTAGGGTTTTCGACGAATGAAAAAACCAAGACCAGCCAGAGCGATGTATGAGGGTCGGTGGATTTTTTTGATCCTGATCTTTGCAAACGTTGCCTCCGAAACTAGACTACTCCATTCCTTTCTTCCTCCGGTTATTACCGGTGCACTGCTTCTTTTCTGCCTCTGGTTTTTCCGTGATCCGGAACGCAAACCGCCAACTGACACCTCCCTTGCTGTTTCTCCCGCCGATGGGACGGTGACTCTTGTGGATGAGGTTGAAGAGGCGCAGTTCTTCAAGCGCCGGATGAAGCGGATCTCGATCTTCCTCTCCGTCTTCGACGTCCATGTGAACCGCACCCCCATCGCCGGTGAGGTCCTCTTCACTGAGGGGCGCGGCGGTCTCTACCTCGATGCCCGCCATCCTGAGGCCTCCGCGCTTAATGAAAGTCTCTTCTGGGTTTTCGGATCGAAGGAGAACCTTGAGCGTGCCGTTGCCGTAAAGCAAATCACCGGGGCAATCGCCCGCCGAATCGTTCCCTGGGCACAGCTCGGCGAGAGCATGGAGCGCGGCGAGCGCTTCGGTATGATCCGATTTGGCTCACGCACCGATCTCTATCTTCCCCTTGATGTGGAGGTCCTTGTCTCGGTGGGAGAGAAGGTTAAGGGTGGAGAGACAGCGGTAGCCCGCATGGCCTCCTGACAGGAAAGTAAAAAGTCAAAATGAAGAATGAAAATTGGAGTCTTTTAGGAATTCATCTTCTTTTTTCACAATCTAACTTTTTAACGCTTTAACTATTCCTCCTTTCCTATCTCCGATCACGCATTCCCCATTCCCCATTCCCGAACTCCCGTGAACAAACGCGAACCGAAGATCTATCTCCTGCCGAACATGATGACGGCAGGCAACCTCTTCTGCGGTTTCGCCGCGGTGCTCAAGATCATCGAGGCCGCCCTCCTGAACAATGACGGTGAGCCTGTCACCAACTGTTATCATCAGGCGCTGGCATTCATTTTGGGTGCCTGCGTCTTTGACCTGCTCGATGGCCGTGTGGCACGCCTCGGCGGGCACGAGAGTCCCTTCGGGCGGGAATTCGATTCCTTGGCCGACGTGGTCTCCTTCGGGCTGGCCCCAGCTCTGCTGGTCTACCAGATCGTACTGAAGGACTTCCACAAGACCGGCTGGGTGATAGCTTTCGTTTATCTGCTCTGCGGCACGCTGCGGTTGGCGCGGTTCAACTGCATCGGCGCAGCCGTCAATGATCCTAACGAGGTGAAGGAGCATTCGAATGAATTCATGGGCTTCCCCATTCCCGCCGCGGCTGGGCTGATCGCCTCACTCACGCTCTTCATGCTCTGGCTGCAAGAGGGGGAACGGATGATCGGCAAGTGGAAATTCGCCCTGCCTGTTCTCCTGCTCTTCCTCTCGTTCATGATGTTCAGCCATGTCCGTTATCCGAGCTTCAAGGGTCTGAACTGGAGGACGCAGCGCTCCCTGCCCCGGTTCCTTCTGATCATCGTGGTGCTCGCGTTTGCTGGTTTGAACTACGAGTGGATGCCTGCCGTGCTTTTCGTCGGATTCCTACTTTACGGATTCATCCGCCCACTTCTTTCACTCCATCTTCGGAAGGAGATCGAGGAGGAGGAATCGGAGAAGTCTCACCCCCAGTAATCGAGCTGTAAGTCTGGAGGCTGGAAGTTTTGTCAGAGCAGCAAGCGCCTGTTTTTCCAGAGATAGGCGAGACCGGAATAAATGGTCAGGACGATGGTGATTCCGATCAGGACCGGACCAACGTGTATCCAAAGAAACTTCAACCAGCGGGATTCATCGCCGAAGATATCCCCTGCGGCCAGCAGGATCAGGAAGAAAAGGATTGTGATGAGCTGCCATGCAGTCTTGTGCTTGCCGAGAGGGTCTGCCGGTAAGATCTGACCCTGACCCGCAGCGAGTTGGCGGAGCCCTGTGATGAGGAATTCGCGCGTGATGATCACGATGACAGCCCATGCGGGAAGGGCGCCGAGCGGGATCAGGCAGACCAGGGCCGAGGCAACCAGAACCTTGTCGGCAAGCGGATCCATGAGCTTCCCGAAATTCGTCATCTGGTTGAACTTCCGGGCCAGATATCCATCCAACCAGTCCGTCAGAGAAGCGACAATGAAGAGAAGCAGGGCGACGACATCTCCCCAGTGGGTGGAGATGGAGAGAAAGACGACGAAAAAACCGGTCAGGATCAGACGGCCGATAGTCAGGCGGTTGGGAAGATTCATCGGCGTGTATGGTGGGAGAATGGATGCCAGAAGGCGATTGCCAAGCGACCTTTATGGGAGATAGGGTTTCCCACTCTTTCGGACAACCTGAATCTCCACAATTTATGAGCAACACCAACAGCAAGACCCTGAGCGATATCGGCCTGATCGGCCTCGCCGTCATGGGCGAGAATCTCGTCCTCAACATGGAGAGCAAGGGATTCTCCGTCAGTGTTTACAACCGCACGGCGGCCGTGACCGAGAAGTTCGCCGAAGGCCGCGCCAATGGGAAAAACATTATTCCTACCAAGACCCTTGAGGAATTCGTCAGCTCCCTTGCCAGTCCTCGCAAGGCAATGATCATGGTGAAGGCCGGCGCCCCCGTGGATGCCGTGATCGATCAACTCGTTCCCTTGCTCGAACAAGGCGATATCATCATCGATGGCGGCAACAGTCTCTGGACCGACACGCAGCGACGTGAGAAGGCTCTCAAGGAAAAGGGACTGCACTATGTTGGTGCCGGCGTTTCCGGCGGCGAGGAGGGCGCGCTCAATGGCCCTTCGATCATGCCTGGCGGATCGGAAGAGTCGTGGAAGTCCGTGGGGCCGATTTTCCGCAAGATCGCCGCGATTGTGGAGGGAGAGCCCTGCTGCCGTCACATGGGACCGGATGGCGCCGGTCACTATGTGAAGATGATACACAATGGCATCGAGTACGGTGACATGCAGCTTATCTGCGAGGCCTATGCCATCCTGAAGACGGCGATCAATCCGACAGCCGAGGAATTTCACGAGATCTTCGCCGAGTGGAACAAAGGAGAGCTTAATAGCTATCTCATCGACATCACCGAGCAGATCTTCACCAAGAAGGACGAGGAAACCGGCAAACCTCTGGTGGACGTCATTCTGGACAAGGCCGGCCAGAAGGGAACTGGCAAGTGGACCGTCGGCAACGCCGTCGAACACGCTGTCGTCCTCTCTACCGTCAATGCTGCAGTGGAGGCCCGTATCCTCTCCTCCATGAAGGATAAGCGCGTTGCCGCCAGCAAGATCCTACCCGCTGTGGAGGTAAAACCTTTCAGCGGAGATCGCCAGCAGTTCATCAACGATGTCCGCGATGCCCTCTACGCGAGCAAGATCGTCAGCTATGCCCAGGGTCTCGACCTCCTCGCCACGGCCGGCAAGTTCTACAACTGGAATCTGAACTTCGGGGATATCGCCACTATCTGGCGTGGTGGTTGCATCATCCGGGCGGCTTTCCTGAACCGTATCAAGGAGGCCTATGAGGCCAATCCAAACCTTGAGAACCTGATGCTGGCTCCTTTCTTCACCGAGGTGTTCGTGAAGTCGCAGACCGGATGGCGCCGTGCCATTTGTGCTGCCGTCGAGCGTGGTGTGGCCGTTCCTGCCTTTACCGCCAGCCTCGGATATTACGACAGCTATCGCAGCGCTCGCCTCCCGGCGAATCTCCTGCAGGCTCAGCGTGACTTCTTCGGTGCTCACACCTATGAGAGGCTGGACAAGCCCGCAGGGGAGTTCTTCCATACGAATTGGACCGGTCAAGGGGGCACCACCGCCTCGACCACCTACACGGCCTAAAGGATACCTAGAAAAGCGTTAGGCTTTATTCAAAGCTTTCCCAATACCCGAACCTATCGCTTGAGCGCTTGGTTCGGGTATTTTTCTTGATAGATCGATCTTCCTTGGGGGGATTTACCCCTTGCCCCGACCTGATCCTGCCCTAACCTTTAAGAGTTCATGGTATTTTCCGCCCGCTCCCTGATCCTGATCTCGTTACTTCTGCCAGTTTTGGCCGAGGCCTCGATCTCTGATGTCGTCGACTCGGTGAAGGCCCGTTTTTCCAACGACTCGGGGGCCATGTCGGGGGCAGATTTCGAGAGAATGGCCATGCAGATCAGAGAAAAAGCGATCCAGCAGACCCGCCCTCCCACAGTGACTATTCCAACTGCCCCGGTTCTAGGATTTGGCAAGTATCCCTGGCATCGGAACATCATGACCACGATTTTCTGGATCGGAGAGCGCCCGACGGCCCGAAATCCCGTCCCGAATAACAGAAGCGCCTGGGATTCCAACTGGGCCAGAAATTATGGCGGCTACGATAATCCCGACGTCCGGTACCGCGATCCCAAGACCTACGCCCCACGTGGGTTCACTCCCCGCCAGAACCCCTTCTATTGTGCGCTTCCTTACTGTGATGTCTCCCGGGGTAACACCAAGGCCGAGGTGAAAAAGATTGTCCCTTGGTTCCACGACTGCTTCGAGAAGGAGGGTAAGTCCGTCCTGAAGGGCCGTTGGGTCGCCATCCATCACGGTGGAAAGACCGTTTTTGCCCAGTGGGAGGACTGCGGTCCATTCCGCACTGATCACTGGCAATATGTCTTTGGCAATGCGCTTCCCCGCCCCAACCTGAACCGTGGTGCCGGACTCGACATCTCCCCGGCAGCCCGCGACTACCTCGAGATGGGAAAAAACGACCTCTGCGACTGGAAATTTGTCGATGCCGCAAGCGTTCCAGACGGCCCTTGGAAATACTTCGGGGACAACAACACCTTCATGCTCATTCGTAAGGGAGTGAATCTTTACGAGCATGATCGCAACAATGCGAAGCGTTCCCC
>CAIXGT010000099.1 GCA_903919105.1 uncultured Spartobacteria bacterium
CATTCTGGGGAATATCCTCCTCGCCTCAGGCTCGGGCCTCTTGCTTCCGGGCCTGGGAATCGTTTGCTGGGGACTCCATCTCGGTCTCACACAGGGAGTCCTCTCAGCCATGATCGCGGACCGTGCCCCTGCGGAGCTGAAGGCCACCGCCTTCGGCCTGCTCAATCTGGTGATGGGCATCGGATTACTCAGTGCCAGCCTGGTTGCTGGAGCTCTCTGGGATCAGCTTGGCTCCTCCACCATGTTCCTCGCCGCTCTGGTGCCAGCGATAGGGGTTCTGATTGTAATCGGAATCAAGCAGATCCAGCCGCAACGGAGCCTCTGAGAATCAGCTCAGGAGAGTAAGGTCGAAATCCATAGTGAAGCGGGGCTCTCCCCAATGGAGAACCGCAATTCCGCCGATAATGCAGAACTTCCAACGACGCTCCTCGCAGAACCCCTGCAATTCCAGAGCAAGCCGGGTCAGTTCGTTCACGCCATCATGATTTTCTTAAACCACCTCTGCTGTTCCACGAGACCCGAGATCTTCCGCTCAGGCATCGTGGAGACCGTCCGGTTGATGGCTCCCTGCAGGTTTTTCAGGGCAGTGGACGTGCTTGCGGAACGGATATCCGCATCCCGCACCTCCCGAAGTATCGGCGCCGCAGACGCCCATTGGGCGATGCGCGTTTTCAGTGCGGAGGCGGTCGATTCCATGCATTCATGATAACTCTCCCGTTTGCTGAAGTCCAAGCCTATCAGCCTTCAACCCCCAGTCTAAACACCTGTCACCTGAGACGAAGACCGAATAGTCAGGCAATCATCCAGAGCGCTCCCTCAGTTCGTCGTGGGAGTGGCCCCTGATCCTGCAGGCGCAAGCAAGGCGCCCGGCACAACATTGGCCGTCAGCATGGGCGAGGGGGGTAGGGGAGTTATGCTGGCTGAAGGTGACGATGAGGGCGTAGGCGTGGGCGTTGGTACAAGTTCTGGCACCGTGGGAGTGCCTTGTCCTTGTGATTGCGGTTCAAGTGGTGGTTGAGCAGTCGATTTCGGTTCGGGTCGGAACTCCGGATGGCGGATCCGGCCTCCGGCCTCGGCCGTCCAGACGCTCAGGGCGATGGAGAGAGCGCTTCCCACAAGCACAGCCCAGCCGATCCATGCGGCCTGACGGGGAAACTTGATCAGGGCAAGAAGCGCCACCAGGGACAGAATCCCCGCTGCATAGACCACAGGGGCGGTGGCCTTGGCGCGATGGCTGTGCTCCCGGAAGGCAGCTTTGCCCGCGACATCCATTCCAGGACTGATCGATCCATCAACAAAGGATTCCTGGGCCTCCTCCCCCGTCTCCATGATGAAGGGTATGGTTCCAGCACACAGAATCACGGCGAGCAGACCGGAAGCAAGGGCTCCACGGCTGTGGAAGAGAATACCGATCAGGACAGGCAAGCAGGCGACAGCTAGTCCGATGATCGGGACATGGTTGATCGCCAGATGGATGTGTGCTGGGGTGAAGAGAGTCTCCATAAGCAGATAATGCATGAGGCTTATCCGAGTGGCCTCCGCAGGCAAGTGTGAAGCAAGCCTCAATCATGAGCCGAGCAAGGCTACGCTCGACATCGTTGGCCTTGTTATTGAAGAATTCAACCATGAGCAATGGACAAGGCACCGCCGGCAACGTAATCGCCAGCTTGGCGAGTTTCTTTATCCCCGGGCTCGGACAGTTGCTTCAGGGGCGATTGCTCGCAGCCATTCTCTTCTTCGTCTTCACAGGCATCCTCTGGGTATTTCTCTTGGGTTGGATCATCCATCTCTGGGCCTGCCTCGATGCTGCCCTCTGGAAGCCGAGGAGCTAACGCTCCACTGGTCAGTTTTTCTCACTGACCCGGCGAGCTCTAAGTGAATTACTTAGAAAAAAACAGCCTCTTCTCTGTAGAAAGACGATAAAAGAACTTGGCATGTCGTGTGCTTTTGCTACAAACAGGGCTTCAACCAGTCCCAAAACCAACCAAAACCTACCATGAAACTCATCTCACGCCTTGCCGCGTTCGCCCTTACGGCGGTTGCCGGCACCTCCGCTCTTCATGCGGAAAACAATGCTGACCAGCAGAACGTTGCTGATCAGGCAGCTGCAGCCAAGAAAGACTACTCCACCACGAATGCCGTTGCTACCGGCAAGGATGTAAAGGCTCCGGTTGCACCCGTTGCGGCAGCTAGCCCGATGTTCACATTGAATGTCAGCGAGAACTACGACAGCCGCTACATGTTCCGCGGTGTCGACGTTCTTGCAGGAACTGGAATTCTTTCCACGACCTTCGCTCCGACCTGGCACATCACTGCCAATGACACGCTGACCGTACCTCTCTGGTACGCAACCGCCGTCAAGAGCAACAAGAATGCCTCTGCATATCGTGAGCTGGATGTTCCCGTGAACTACCTTCACACATTCGACAGCGGTTTCAACCTCGGTGCAGGGTACACACTCTATAACTACTTCAACCTTCCTGGTGGCAATCGTCCCGGTGGCACTGGCATCCAGAACGAAGTCAACGTGACCACTGGCTACTCCAAGACCTTGAAGAATGGCATCTCGCTGAACAGCTCGCTGACCTACTACTATGAGCTAGGCACAGCCAATCAGTACACCTACGGATCCATCAACCCAGGTTCCAGCTTCCTGACGCCTTCCCTCGGCGCCACGATCCCCCTTAACTTCATTAAGAAGGATGGATCGGTTACCTTCAACCCAAACACCCAGTACAACTTCTCGTTCGCTTACAATGCTAACCAGAACGGCACGTATGTTTCCGGTGGTAACAACTGGCAGTTCCAGCTCCCTGTGACCTGGCAGATCACCAAGGTCTGGAACGTTACTGGCTACTGGGCTTACTCCTATCAAGGTCTTGACCTCTTCAACACTGCCAAGTCCCTTGGCTGGGCCGGTTGCAGCGTCGGTGCTTCCTTCTAAAAACCTTTTTGGTTAACTGACAACGAAAGCCCCGGAGGAAACTCCGGGGCTTTTTTGTTTCTCTCTGGACAGATAGATCGGGCAATTCATCACTTGAAATACGAGGGTGTATCCCGAGCGTGACCACCTTTAGATTTCAAGTCATGTTGTTCCGGATGCATTACCACCTATTAGTCTCAGATGGAATCCCGCACAAACTACACGCCGGAGAAACTCTATGAATTCAGAAAATAACCATCTGACGGACAAACTCCTTGCCGGGAACAAGGCCTGGGCGGCCGAAGTTCATCGCCGAGATCCTGGCTACTTCAGCGATCTGGCCAAGGAGCAGCGGCCGAAGTTCCTGTGGATCGGTTGCTCCGACAGCCGCGTGCCTGCTGAAACGGTGGTAAATGCCGCCCCTGGCGAAATCTTTGTCCATCGCAACATCGCCAATCAGGTCATCACCACCGACTTTAATTGCCTGAGTGTCCTGCAATACGCCCTTGTGGTTCTTAAAGTGGAGCACATCATTGTCTGCGGACATTATGGCTGCGGTGGCGTGATGGCTGCCCTGCAACCGGAAAACACAGGCCTGATGATAACCAATAAGTGGCTGCTGCACATCAAGGACGTCTATAGGCTCCATCAGGCGGAGCTTGAGTCCCTACCTACTAAAGAGCTGATGCTTCAACGAATGATTCAGCTGAACATCAAGGAGCAAGTGAAACATATCGCCCACACCTCCATGATGCAATCGGCCTGGAAGCAGGGGCACAAGCCGACTCTACATGGTTGGGTCTACGGATTGAATAACGGAAAGCTCGAGGAACTCGTCAGCATGGATCACAACTCGCCTATTGATCCGATTTACCGGATTGCAGACTGATATGGCTGCAGAACGCTAGCGAGATCAATAGGCCAAGACCTTGGCCAGAAAACGCTGAGCCACAAGGGACTGAGGATTGTTAAAGAACTCTCCCGCCGGCCCCTGCTCCACGACACGCCCCTCAGCGAGGAAAGCCACCTGATCGGCGATCTTGCGAGCAAATCCCATCTCGTGGGTGACCAGCAGCATGGGAGTCCCGATCTCCTTCAGCTCTGCGATCAGCATGAGTACCTCCGCGGTCATCTCGGGATCAAGCGAGGAGGTCGGCTCGTCGAAAAGTAGGAATCGAGATCTGGATGCCAAGGCTCGGGCGATCGCGACCCGCTGA
>CAIXGT010000100.1 GCA_903919105.1 uncultured Spartobacteria bacterium
ATGCGGCAGTTTTGTTGCGCCGCAGTCCGTGCAACGGCACGGATCGCAGGATTCATTCCGGGGGCATCACCGCCCGATGTCAGGATTCCAATGGTTTTCATGATCTTTAAAAAGAGGCCACCGGGGGCGTGTGACGTTTTATGGATAGCAGAAACAGGGAAAAATTAAAGAACCGATAAAGATTTTGAACGAATGCCCGGGGATTCTGTCTGATATTACAGGTTAACATTGGGGGCGGGCCGCCTCGTTCCGGTTTCATGGTTTTTCCGGGACGAATCAGGCGGCCCGCTTTTTTGTCTTCATAGTCTTTAGTGGTGATCCCAACATTCCAAAGAGGCACTTGCCAGCGCGGCATTCCTCGGGTAGCTCCTACGGGAACCACGCGATTTCACCACTACCGCCCACACCATGTCCGAGACGATTCTTGTTATTGAAGATGAAGAGGACGTCTCTGATCTGATTCGATATCATCTGAAAAAAGCCAAGCTTCGGGTCATTGCTGCCGTTGATGGCGTGGAGGGGCTGAATGCAGCACTCGAGGAGCGTCCGGACGCGATCATTCTGGACATCATGCTGCCCCGGCTCAATGGCTTCGAGGTTGCCAAGAAATTGAAGGAGAGTGAACGCACGGCGCACATCCCGCTACTGATTCTGAGCGCCAAGGGAGAGGCGGATAGTCGGATCAAGGGGCTTGAGCTTGGGGCAGACGATTATCTGCCCAAACCATTCAGTCCAAGGGAGCTGCTTCTCAGGATCCAAGCCCTTCTGAAAAGGGCGCGCCCGGCTGTGGTTTCAGAATCCACCGTTTCGGGTCCCTTCGCGTTGGATCGCTCCTCCTTGAAAGTGACGCTGAATGGCCAGCGAATCGACCTGACATCGACGGAGTTCAAATTGCTTTCCCTGCTCATCGGGAAGGGCGGCGCGATTCAATCCCGTGAGGAACTGCTCCACGAAGTATGGGGATACCGTAGTGCGGTCGACACGCGGACAGTCGATACGCACATGCGCCGTCTCCGCGAAAAGCTGGGTGTTCACGCGGTCTATCTGGAGACGGTCCGGGGTGAAGGCTACCGTTTCATAGCCCCCGCCCCGGCAATCTGATGCACGAAGCCTTCCTCTGGGGAGCCGGTCTTTTATTCGCCGGTTCTTGTCTTTGGTGGATCATCTTCTCCGTCATTCTCCCGACGGGAGAACTGTTGGTGATCCTCAGGAGGATAGCCGGCGGCGATTTCAGGCCGGTGATCCTGAGTGGATTGCCTGGGTTTTTCAAGAAGCCCGCCGATGCACTGCGGGTCATCGCGGAAACCCTTTCCCGTCAGAAGAGCCTCCTTGCCGAGGAGGAGTTTAGTATCTCGGTCATCCTGGAAAGCATGACGGAGGGAGTGGTCATCACGGGGGCAGATCTGCGTATTCGTCTGGTGAACAAGGCCGCCGTTGCGATGTTCCACCTTCGCGGGGAAGTGAAGGGGCTCTTATTGCCGGAAGTCTTCATGGGACATGAACTTCAGGGAGTGGCACAGCGGGCCGCCGCCACGGGAGAAGTGCAACGCGGAGAACTCAGTATCGGCATTCCTGGACGAAGCGAACGCTGTCATCTGGTGGTGACGGCCGCCGCGCTCAAGGCTCCAGACATGAAGAGCCCGGGCGGATGCCTCATGGTGCTGCACGACGTGACAAGGCTTCGCGAGCTGGAATCGGTAAGAAGGGAATTCGTGGCCAATGTCTCTCACGAGTTCCGCACTCCCCTTTCGATCATCAATGGCTATCTGGAGACTCTTCAGGAAGGAGGGTTGAGTCGAGAGATGCAGCGTAAATCGATCGCCGTAATGCGCCGGCACGCGGACCGATTGAATCATTTGATCGAGGATCTACTCACTATCAGCCGTATGGAGGAAAAAGAGGTCCGTCTTGAGACCCTTCCGACGAATCTGGCCGGACTCCTCTCTAATGTGATCGAGCAGTTGGAGAGTGAGGTGAAGGAACGTGGTGCTCGTGTCAGATTGGAGGCCAGCGACGACCTTCCTGCTGTTCAGGTTGACGGATACAGAATCGAGCAGGCCTTCTCCAATCTCCTGGTTAATGCCTTGCGTCATGGCGTTCCCCGTGAAGGTGGCGGCGGCGGCGATGTCGCGATCAGCGCCGTTCTTCAGGGATTTGAAATCGCCATCAGTTTCCGCGACTACGGACCCGGCATTCCACTCCAAGATCAGGACCATATTTTCGAGCGTTTTTACCGTGTCGGAGGTGACCGAGCCCGTCAGACGGGTGGCACAGGTCTTGGATTATCGATTGTGAAAAATGTAGTCCAAGCACACGGAGGGCGTATGGCTCTGGATAGCCGCCCTGGCGAGGGCTCAACCTTCACAATTTTCCTGCCGGTTTAGGGATTTTGGGGTTTTCTCGGGATTTCCGTATTCCTATCAAGAAATCAGGATGGCTGTCTCCTCGGGAATTTCCAGGAGATGGCCTTCAATGATGTCGTCGAGTTCCATCAGGGAGCCAACTCCCGAGAGGCTTGCGCGCAGGGGGCGGGCGGCCGGCATGCCCCGCGTGTAGGCCATGAGGCGTGACCGCATGCCTTGCATCGCAAAGCGTTCGTCTCCTTTGGATGCTACCTCTGAGGAGCAATGCCGTCGCACAAGCTCCCATCTCATCTCTAAGGATGGAGGAGCATAAGGAATTTCGGCGATCGCAGCCTTCACCTCGGTGAAAATCCAGGGATTGGTCATCGCCGCCCGCCCGATCATTAGTCCGGAGACCCCTGTATTTAATCTATTGAGTGCTGTTTCGCC
>CAIXGT010000101.1 GCA_903919105.1 uncultured Spartobacteria bacterium
AGGTTGCACGATGACGAACTACACCCGATCAACCTCCGTCCGCGTGACAATGCTGCTGGCGGGATGGTTTGTCGGCACAGGGGTGCCAACAGGTGAGAAAGAAGTAACGACGATCGCGGCAAACCGACTGGATCTTCTCAAGGAGCCGCTCGACGCCACCTGGCTGACCCGCGTCCGTTCCTCCACGAACGCCGAGCCGATGCGTGGACGCAACAATGAGAGAGGACCCATCTCGCCCCAGGACTACGCCCGTCTCATCGCCCATCCGCAGTTTCTTGGCTAAGAATTGAATCCCGTCAGCCGAGTCTCGTTTTTTTTCAGAGGACTCCTTCGCTCTGAAGAGGTTCGTGAACACCGTCCGAATTTGCCGCTCCTAATGGAGCCTGCGATCAAGATTCCGGTAGCTGAGCGCCTCCAGGAGATGATCTGAGGCGATGGAGTCACTCCCGGCCAGATCAGCGATAGTTCTAGCCACCTTAAGGATCCGGTCGTAAGCGCGTGCGC
Organism: uncultured Spartobacteria bacterium; assembly: GCA_903919105.1. The sequence continues at coordinate 505 of CAIXGT010000101.1, forward strand.
TGAAGTTGAGATCCGTCATGGCGTTCTTGAGGAGTTCGTTGCCCCGGTCGTCGAGACGGCAATGCTCTTTGAGTTGAGCATGGGTCATCCTGGCATTGCAGGTCACCTTCCTCGCCTTCCGTGACTTAGCGAAGCGTTTTTGTTGGATGTCACGTGCTATGACAACCCTATCTCTGATTGTTGCAGAAGACTCAGCGGGAGTATTATCCGAGAGATCTTTGTACTCTACTGCCGGAGCTTCCACGTGGAGATCAATTCGGTCGAGGAGGGGGCCGGAGATCTTCTGCCGGTAGCGTTCAACCTGATTGCCAGAGCATCTGCACTCCCTTTTAGGGTCGCCGTAGTAGCCGCAGGGACAGGGATTCATGGCTGCGACGAGCATGAATTCACATGGAAAACTCATTGTTCCACGAGCCCGTGTAATGACTACAGAGCCAGCTTCAAGGGGTTGTCTGAGCACCTCCAGAGTCGAGCGATGGAATTCCGGAAGCTCATCCAGGAAAAGTACTCCGTGATGGGCCAGGCTGACTTCCCCCGGAGTGATATTGCTTGTACCTCCGAGCAAGCCGATATCTGAGATCGTGTGATGGGGATCACGGAAGGGGCGCTGACGGACAATGGCCTCACCCGGTGAGAGAAGGCCGCAGACAGAGTGAATCTTCGTCGTGTCGATGGACTCCTCAAGTGACATCGGAGGCATGATCGTGGGGATGCGCTTTGCAAGCATCGATTTGCCTGATCCGGGTGGGCCTAGAAGCAGCAGATTGTGCCCTCCGGCGACGGCTACCTCGATCGCGCGCTTCACCTGGTGCTGTCCCTTGACCTCGGAGAAATCGACCTCGAAGGAACAATCCTGCCGCCCAAGCTCTTGAACATCGCTGACGACCGGCGTGAGTTCCGAAGCTTTACTCAGAAACTCGTAAGCCTCGCGCAGGTTTTTCACTCCATAGACTTCGATCCCCTGAACGACTGAAGCTTCCCTCACATTGGCAAGGGGAAGGATCACCGCTTTACGACCTCGGGCACGAGCTTCCAGCGTTAGAGGCAGGGCTCCCTTAATAGGGCGTACTTCACCGGTCAGGGCCAGCTCTCCGGCGACGGAGCAGCGGGAGAGTCTGGGCAGATCCTCCTCACGGTCCGTGGCTATCATGCCGATGGCGATCGGCAGGTCAAAGCTCGGACCCTGCTTTTTGATGTCAGCCGGCGCGAGATTTACTGTCGTGCGTTTACGCGGCCATCGATAACCGCTGTTCGAAAGCGCCGCGATCACCCGGTCCTTACTTTCCTTCACAGCGGTGTCGGGAAGACCCACCACAATGATCGAGGGCTCGCCTGGACCCGTGTTGACTTCGATTTCGATTTCAGTTGCGTCGATGCCGACCACGGCTGCGGAAAATACACGGGTGATCATGATGGACTTAAGAGGAACCCATCACACATCGAGGGCACCTTGTAAATATGGAGATGCGATTTATGAAAAGATTTCGAACGCACGTGCCAAAGGGTTTGTCAAATAAGCAAAAGGAAACACCCAAACAAAACACATCATGAACTACGAAGACTCAGATTCTGGATTCCAACTCTACCTGCGCCAGATCGCCCAGTACCCGCTGCTGACGCCTGCACAGGAAATCACTCTTGCTGCAAAGATCAAGAAAGGAGACAAGGCAGCTACTGATGAAATGATCAGAGGCAACCTCCGCCTCGTGGTGAAGATCGCCCGTGACTATGCCAATCTGGGACTTCCCCTCCTCGACCTTATCTCAGAGGGAAACATCGGTCTCATGAAGGCTGTCGAGCGTTTCGATCCCGCGAAGGGAGGTAAGCTCTCCACCTATGGATCTTGGTGGATCAAGCAGTCGATCAAGCGGGCCCTTGCAAATCAGGGCAAAACGATCCGCCTGCCGGTCCATCTGGTAGACAAGATCGCTAAGATCCGTCGTGTCGGTGCCGGACTCAGTGATGAGCTTGGCCGTGAGGCTACCGACGAGGAAATTGCCGAGGAGGTAGGCATGGATGCCGGCAAGGTAACCTTGCTTAAGCAGGCCGCTATCCGACCTGCGTCGCTAGACGCACCACTCGGTGATGAAGACTCCACTGAGTTCGGCGAGATGGTCGGAGATGTGGCTGCAGTCGATCCCTTCGAGAACCTGAGCGACAAGAACATGCAATTGGAGGTCGTGGATCTGCTTGGGCAACTCGATGAACGCGAGCACAGGATCATAGCAGCCCGGTTCGGTCTCGACGGAAACGATCCGATCACACTGGAGGAAGTGGGTGTGAAGTTTGGGGTCACCCGTGAACGGATCCGCCAGCTACAGAACATTGCCCTGAGCAAAATGCGTAAAGCCTTGGCAAAGCGTGAACGTGCTAATCCGGAGAACTACCTGGCCCACGCCGCCTAACCGATAACGCTCTGGGGGGGGGCGATCAGTTTCCCGCCAAACGATGAAGCAGCCCGCCATGACGATGGCGGGTTGACTCGTTTCGGACAGCCATACCGAGCGCTTTTTTCTGGCCCACCAACACGACCATCTTTTTTCCACGGGTCACACCGGTGTAGAGTAGGTTTCTCTGGAGCAAGAGGTACTGCTGCATGGCTAGTGGAATCACGACCACCGGGAATTCGGAACCCTGGCTCTTGTGGATGGTGATGGCATAAGCCAGCTCCAGCTCGTCGAGCTCATTGAACTCGTAGATCACCTCGCGCGTTCCAAAGCGGACCAGCACCAGCTTCTCTTCCCTATCCATGGAGCGGATGCGGCCGATGTCGCCGTTGAAGACCTCCTTATCGTAGTTGTTAGAGGTCTGGATAACCTTGTCGCCTACCCGGAAGAGATTGCCGTAGGCCTGGTAATCATCCCGGTACTCACTTTTAGGATTCAGTGCGGCTTGGAGGCGCAGGTTCAGTTCCTTGATACCGAGGCTACCGCGGTGCATCGGGCTGAGGATCTGAATTCCCTCGATCGGATCGACTCCGAGATGTTTGGGTAATCGATCGCGGACCATCGAGACCAGAGTTGCAGCGCATTCCTCGGGATCCTCGCGCTCGATGAAGACAAAGTCGGAATCCTTCGGCGCCTCGATGATATCGGGAATCTCCCCGCGGTTAATGGAATGTGCTCCGCTGATGATGCGACTGTCACCGGCCTGACGGAAGATCTCCTTGAGGTGAACTACCGGGATCATTCCGCTGCGGATGATGTCTCCCAGGACTAGTCCCGGACCGACACTGGGTAGCTGGTCGGCATCGCCCACCAGGATAAGACGGGCCTTGCGAGGGAGGGCGTCCAGAAGTCGGCTCATGAGAGGAACATCCACCATGGAGACCTCGTCGATGACGACAACATCGCCTTCCAGGGGGTTGGAGGCATTTCGCTGGAAGCCGCCTCGTGCCGGCTGAAACTCTAGGAGTCGGTGGAGCGTTGAGGCTTCCAGCCCCGTGGCCTCCGCCATCCGTTGTGCGGCGCGACCTGTGGGGGCTGCCAGGATGCACTTGAGCTTCTTGGCGGTGAGGATCTTCAGGAGTGACTGCACCAGAGTTGTCTTGCCGACGCCCGGTCCCCCGGTGATCACAACGGCGCGGCTGCGCAGTGCGATCTTAAGCGCCTCGTGCTGGCTAGGGGAGAGTTTGCGTCCTGTTTTTTCCTCGACCCAGGGGATCGCCTTCTCCACATCGATCGGCGGTTCAGGTTCCTTGGCCGCAGAGAGGCGTCTGAGCTGTCTGGCAATCCTCTCCTCGGCATCACGTAGCAGGGGCATGAAGATCATCTCTTCCCCCTCGATCTTCTCGGAGATGATCCGTTCGTCCTTGAGTTGTCGTTCGAAGGCCTGCGCGACAATCTCTTCCTCGACTTCCAGAAGCCGGATGGCGCCATCCAGCAGTTCACGGCGGGGTAGGGCGCAGTGCCCCTCGGTCGTGGCCTGATCGAGAAGATGCTCCAGAGCTGCGCGTGCTCGGAGCAGCGAGTCTGCCTGCAGGCCAAGCTTCTCGGCGACACTGTCTGCTGAATGGAAACCGATCCCGTGAATGTCACGCGCTAATCTGTAGGGGTCGGCCCTGATTAGTTCTATCGCCTCCACCCCGTAGGATTTGTAGATCCGGACGGCGCGATTCGTCCCGAGTCCGTGGGCATGGAGAAAGAGCATGATGTCCCGCACCACTTTCTGCTCTGCCCAGGCATCCTTGATCCGCTGGCGGCGTTCCCGTCCGATTCCCTCCACTTCTTGGAGACGCTTCGACTGGTTCTCGATGATGTCGAAGACTTTGTCCCCGAATTTCTTTACGAGCTTGGTGGCATAGACCGGACCGATTCCCTTAATCATCCCGCTGCCGAGGTATTTTTCAATGCCTTCGAGCGATGTTGGCGGCTGGGTCTTCAAGGTATGAGCCTTCAGCTGGATGCCGTGATCGCGGTCCTTCTCCCAGGTACCTTGGGCTGTGATCCATTCTCCGGGCGCCACGGAGGGTAGGGAACCGAGGACGGCAACCGGTTCCTTGCGACCCTGCACCTTCACTTTGAGGATGCAGAAACCGGTCTCCTCGTTGTGGAAGGTGACGCGCTCTACCAGGCCACTCAGAGCGTCGTCGGGACCGCCTGGTACCGGTTCATTGTCCGGCTTCTTGCGGAAGGGAGTGCGACGGTTCATCGAATCTTCTTGAAGGGCTGGAGATTTGGGGGATTTTGGCAACGCTGATGATGAATATGAAACCAACGCTCCTGATCTTCCTTATTCTTCTTCCAGCCTTGTGCTGCATTCAAGCAGTCGATTGCCAGGTTGTCGAAAACGGATACGGCATCGTCCGAGGGCCCGGTTATGCCTTCACGCTCAAGGCCCCCTCGGGATGGGTGATCGACGCCGCAAGCGGTGTGGAGCAGGGACTTCCTGCCGTTTTCTATCCTAAGGGCGGTACCTGGTCCGAGAGTCCTGCCGTGGCTTATGCCCGGGCCCGTCCTAAGACCAAAGCTGTCTCGACCATCGAGGGGACAGTACAGGCTGCGGTCGAAGCCCTGCGCGCCCAAGGAAATCCTGACTACAGCGCCAAATTCCTAAAGACCATCAAGACCAATGATGGGAAGGAGGGAATGGTCTACCGCTGTCGTGGTTCCAAGACGGGGGACATCGAGGCTACGGCTTACTTCATGGAGAAGAGGACGATTGATTTCGTGACCCTGAGTTGCCGTTCGGAAAAGATCTTTGACGCGTCGTTTCCTGCTTTCGAGCGACTTGTCGCCTCCTACGCCTTCCAATCCGAGAAAATTCCCGTCGATCCCAACAAGAAGGGCTTCTTCCAGGAAGGAACTCCCAAGGATTAAGCTCTGGATAAGTGAGTCAAGAAGAGCATCTCCCGCAACTGTAACGGATGCATAGCAACGGCCGGGCAAGCCAACACAAAAGGTGATATAGCAATAGAAAATGTGCGAATCAGTAGGAAGAGTCTTAGCGGGTTTTTCTTATCCTTGTGCCTCTTGTGCATCATGTGGCCAAGACTCACCTTAAACTGCTCTGAAAGGATCAGAGTACAAACTCACGCCACTCCTGTGGGCGGTGGAAGTCCCGGATGGTGAGGGGTGACGTGCTGGAAATGATGGGAGCCCGACCTTCTGCGGCATCATAACGACAGCAACTTATACGGATCCGGTCGCGGGGAGAGCCGCTGAGAGGAATGGAAAAACGAGCCGTCCATCCGGTCGCTGTTAGCTCTGCCTTCGCCTCAAAGTTTGTCTCCGTGAAGAAGTCCTCGATCTTTTTTTCCCCGGAGCGTACCGCAGCCACGCCTGAAAGATCGGGATATTCAAGAGCCAGCGTGAATCCGTTCGGTGAGAGTTGATATTCCCAGTACGATTCCTCTCCGATTTTCTGAATGAAGAGCTCCGCCACATCCCCGTATTCCCAGAGCCGTTGTCCGTGTGAGGTCGCGCTGCTGATCACCTCCTTACTGGGAAGATCTGCCCAGAGGTGGAGATTTCCATCCGCCCACGATATTGTTGCCGTCCCTGGAAGAAATCCCACTTCGGGTTCCGTCAGCCATGATTGGATAAGTGATAGTGACAACGACATGAGGGCTTTTCATAGTTCTCTCTTCTTGAGTTCCTGAATTCCACATTTATTCCTCAATCCACTCCTCATGACCATCCAGGAACCTGACTTCATCGATCTCGCCACTCCTACTGGAGCGATGCGCGTACATCGTTTTCTTCCGCAAGAGGGGAGTTGGCCTGCGGTGATCCTCTACTCGGAGATCTACCAGATGACAGGACCGATTCAGAGACTTGCAGCGCGTCTAGCATGCGAGGGCTTCGAGGTGCTGGTGCCCGAAGTCTACCATGAGTACGAGCCTCTCGGCACCGTCCTTTGCTATGACAAGGAAGGGACCGATCGCGGAAACTTCCTTAAGTTCGAGAAACCGATTTCCGCCTTCGATTCCGATTCCAAATCCCTCGTCGATTTCCTGCTGAATCGTCCCAAGTACCGCTGGAAGGGTGTCGGCACGATCGGATTCTGCCTCGGTGGTCATCTCGCTTTCCGCACAGCGTTGGATTCCCGAGTTGTGGCTTCAGCCTGCTGGTTCCCGACCGATATCCATTCCGCCACACTTGGGAAGGGGCAGAGTGATGACACGCTTGCTCGGAGCGAAGAGATCACGGCGGAACTCATCCTAATCTTCGGTCGCCAGGACCCCCATGTCCCTGCCGAGGGGCGCCGAAAGATCTACGATCATCTCACCGAGAAAGGAAGGAACTTCACCTGGCATGAATTCAATACGGCCCATGCCTTTGCCCGGGATGAGGGAATCCGCTATGACGCGGCGGCGACGAGGATTGGATGGGAGATGACGCTAGAGCTTTTTTTGAGAAAACTTACTTCCTGACCTTACCTGAAATCATAACATTTGAGCCGATCTTGGTGTAGGTGACATCTCTCAGATGAGCAGGGAAGATTTGAGTGCTTACGGCATGTACGTTTCCTCCCTGAATCACCGGGGCGATGAAGAATCGGACTTCGTCGACAAGCTTGTGTTTGAAGGCCTCGCCCAAGGTTTGTCCTCCGCCCTCAATCAGGACGCTGGAGATGCCAAGTTTGCCAAGTTCCTTGAGCGCCGCACGTAGACTTAAGGCCGAGAGGAGCATGGTGCGGTCCCGATGAGCATCGGTCAGGAGCTTTGACTTTTTCGGAATCTTTCCACTGCGTGACAAGACCACTCGCCATGGCTGGGGGTGATCCTTGGCGATCCTGATGTCACGAATTGTGAGTGAGGGATCGTCGGCGCGGACGGTACTTCCACCTACAAGGATGGCCTCAACCGAAGCCCGGAGTCGCATGGCTTCCTTGCGACTGGCCGCCGAGGTGATCCATCTCCGGTGACTGGGGGAGTCGATATACCCGTCCAGCGAGAGGCCCGCCTTGGCAATAACCCAAGGGACTCCGGTATTGGCCCGATGATTCCAATGAGCATTGAGAGCCGCGCATTCTTTTTCAAGAATCCCTTCCATGACTTCGATGCCCGCTTTTTTGAGAAGCCTGGCAGCGCGTCCTTGGTGCCTTTTGTCAGGATCAGTGCCCCCGTAGACAACGCGACTGACCCCCGCAGCAAGAATGGCCTCGGTGCATGGTGGCGTCTTCCCATGGGATGAGCATGGTTCTAATGTGACGTAGAGGGTGCAGCCCGCGGCTGGGAGTTGGGAGTTGGGAGTTAGAAGTTGGGGATTACCTAAATGGGTGTTCGATTTGGAATTTGGTTGGCAGTTCCTATCTTCTATTTTCCATCTTCCATCTTTTAGTTTTCTGATCGCCTCGATCTCCGCATGGGGGAGGCCTGCGGCATGGTGATAACCTTTGGCGATGACTCGCTTGTTCTTCACGATGACCGCTCCCACAACTGGATTCGGAGCTGTCAGTCCGAGTCCCCGAGAAGCCTCCTTGATGGCAAGACGCATGAAGCGTTCGTCGGATTTAAGGTCGGTTCGCGATTTCATCCTGTATTTCGTTCTTTAGGTCGGGGTTGCCTTTGAACGATCTTAGGGAATGACCAATCAGGAAAACAGCACAGAGACATCCGCCACTGCAAAAATCCGAGTGGGGCAGGAGATCGATGTGGAAATTAACGACATCGGCTTTGGCGGTAGGGGTGTAGGCCGGATCGATGGAGTGGCTTGCTTTGTCCCGGGTGTGATCGAGAAGGAAAAGGTCCGTGTCAAAATCGCCAAGGTGAAATCACGCATGATGGAGGCTTGGCTGCTAGAAGTGTTGGAGCCATCTCCCTATCGGATCGAGCCTCCGTGTCCTGTTTTCCTCAAATGCGGTGGCTGCTCCTACCAGCATATCGACTATCCCCATCAGCTGCAGATCAAAGAGACCCAGCTTCGGGAGGCCCTGCGCAGGCTTGGAGGTCTCAGCGAACCCCCTGTAAAGCCGATGATCGCCTCACCTGAGCCCTATGGCTATCGCAACCGGATCGCCGTCCATGTGCGAGACGGGAATGTGGGATTCTATGCGGAAGGATCGAACCGTGTTATTCCGGTGAAGAAGTGTCTCATCGCTTCGCCTGAGGTTGATCTAGGCTTTCAGGATCTGCTCAAGGCGCGACCACGTGACGGCGACTACCTGATCGGTGAGAAGAAACGCTATGGGGGCTTCCGCCAGGTGAACAATGCCGTGGCCGAGATTCTCAAAGAAACGGTCCGGGAGGCCGTGAGGCCTTCTGGTGAGGCCGCTCCGATCGCCGGATTGCTTGTGGATGCTTATTGCGGAGCCGGGTTCTTTGCCCATGAGTTGCAGGCGCTCTTCGCGAAAGTAATCGGCATCGAGCGCTCGATTGCCTC
>CAIXGT010000102.1 GCA_903919105.1 uncultured Spartobacteria bacterium
CTTCAGGATACCACGCTCGACGCGGCCGGTGGCCACAGTGCCACGACCTTCGATGTTGAACACGTCCTCGACAGGGAGGAGGAATGGCTGATCCTTCGGACGCTCAGGCATCGGGATGTAGGTATCAACGGCCTCGATGAGGGCGAGGATGTTCTTCTCCTGCTCGGCGTCTCCCTCGAGTGCCTTCTTGGCGCTACCCCTGATGATGGGGATCTCGTCACCTGGGAAGTCATAGGACGTGAGGAGATCGCGGACCTCCATCTCGACGAGGTCGAGGAGCTCTGGATCGTCAACAAGATCCACCTTGTTCATGAAGACGACAAGGGAGGGAACGCCGACCTGACGGGCAAGCAGGATGTGCTCACGGGTCTGGGGCATCGGGCCGTCTGCAGCGCTGACGACAAGGATACCACCGTCCATCTGGGCGGCACCGGTGATCATGTTCTTGACGTAATCGGCGTGTCCCGGGCAATCGACGTGGGCGTAGTGGCGCTTGTCGCTCTCGTACTCGACGTGGGCGGTGGAAATAGTGATGCCTCGTGCCTTTTCCTCGGGAGCCGCATCGATCTGGTCGTAGGCGCGTGCCTGGGCCTTGCCGGTCTTGGCCAGCACGGTGGTGATGGCGGCGGTGAGGGTGGTCTTGCCGTGATCAACGTGCCCGATCGTGCCGATGTTCACGTGATCTTTTTCGCGTTTGAAGGCTTCTTTTGCCATAATGTTGGGTTGTGCTGGTTGTTTTGTTTTTTGGTGATTCGTTCCTCTGGAGCCCATGACCGGGATTGAACCGGTGACCTCGTCCTTACCAAGGACGTGCTCTACCAACTGAGCTACATGGGCCTGCCCGGTCCTAAGACCGGCCAAGTTGTTGAAAGAACAGCGACCTTCGGGATGCTAGGGTCGTTTCCGCAACTCCTTAAAAGCAATGACCGTTACACCGGTCGCTACTAATTAATAGCGACGACGATGCTACGATGCTTTTCGAGAAAAAGCGGATTAGAAGAATGATTCGCGGACCTTCTTCTGTCAAAAGCAATTTGCGTTCAATTTTAGGGGTGCCTCCGTGGCGGTGCCTGTTGCATGATCACGCAATGGAACAATCCGTTCGCCCCGACCTTCTCGACGTGGCCTCGTTCCGGCGTGACTACCATCATGCCGAACTCCGGAGTGCCGACCTCGCCCCCGATCCGTTCGTCCAGTTCCACGCGTGGCTGGATGAGGCGACGGCCTGCCCGGCAGTTCTGGAATCGACCGCCATGGTTCTTTCCACAAGTTCTCCGGAAGGAGAGGTCTCCTCCCGTGTCGTACTGCTGAAGGGATACGATGAGACCGGTTTCCGCTTCTTCACCAATATGGGCAGCCGCAAGGCCTTGCAGATTGCGTCAAATAATTCCGTCTCTCTGCTCTTCTACTGGGAGCCCCTCGAGCGTCAGATTCAGATCAATGGGGTTGCCTCGCTTCTGCCCCGCTCAGAGACGGATGCCTATTTCGCTAGTCGTCCGCGGGGCAGTCGCATCGGAGCATGGGCCTCCCGCCAGAGCATGGTGCTCCCCGACCGCGAGACGCTTGATCGACAGGCAGCAGAATTGGAAGTGCGCTACTCAGGAGAAGAGATCCCTGTGCCCGATTTCTGGAGTGGCTACCAAGTCTCCCCTCGGACAATCGAGTTTTGGCAGGGCAGGCCGAACCGCCTCCATGACCGCCTACGCTACCGCCGTCCTGTGCAGGTGGAGTCCACGAGCGGCACCGAGTGGATCATCGAACGCCTGAGTCCCTAATCCTTGGTCTCCTAGTCCCCAGCAGCCCTTAGTTGTCCATAGTTCCTTTTCCATGACAACGATCGATGGTGACCGAAAGAAGTTGATTCCAAGGTGTGTCGCCAAATCCGCAGTCCATCTCTGGAGACTTATCCGTGAGACGGCGACAATCTACACGCGCATCAGCGGCGGGGAGAACGCGGCGGCCTTCGCCTATTACGCACTTTTCTCACTTGTTCCCCTTGTCGCACTCCTGCTGACCATCGGTTCCTATTTCTTCCCCGGGGACACGGCCCTGACCACCATCCACCGTTTCGTTCCCATCGGGGAGGAACAACAGGAACTGCTATGGAGCATGGTGAGTGGTCTGGAAAAAGCCAGAGGGAGCGTCAGCATCGTCTCGATCCTGATTCTGGTCTGGGCCTCCCTGCGATTTTTCCACTCTCTCGTACTCTCTATCAACCACGCCTGGGGAACACGCCGACTACCCTGGTGGCAGATGCCGGTGAAAAACCTCATGATGATCATGGCCATGTCGGGCGCTCTCCTCCTTGGCACAATTGTTCCCGCAGTGCTGCAGGGAGTGGCTCGACTGCTGCATTCGCTGGATGCCGCGCTCAACGAACACTTCCCTCTTTTTAATGTCGAACATGCCCTGGCCGTCGTGGATTTCAGCCGTTATATCGGGGGCACTCTGGTGCTCTTCTACTGTTTCACCGTGCTCTTCATGCTCGCTCCGCGTCAAAAGATACGCTTTGTCCAGATCTGGATCCCGGCTCTGCTCGTCGCCATTCTCCTGCAAGTAGGTCAGGCCTTCTTCGTCAACATTGTCCCGAAACTCATCAACTACAACGCCATCTATGGGGCGATGGGGGGCATGATGTTCTTACTCCTCTGGGTCTACATCGCCGGGGTGATCATTATAGGGGGGGGCTGCCTGTGCGTTGCGATGGCCCATCTCCATGGCCATGCCTACGTCAATCACGGTCAGATCGGTTCACACCCTGCAGAAAGAGGATCTGCTGTGGCACATCCGGAGCCGTAGGAAGAGAGGGATGAAACTGGAAAGCTGAGACCTGAATAGGTTTCAGATAAATACCTTTCTACAAGAAAAGGGCATACTGCCCCAAAACCTCAACTAAAGGGGCCATTAATACTTAGGAGTGGCAACTACTTAACCGTACCTACTTGAACCCATTCAGGTTTCAAGTTTCAGCTTTCAGCTTTTTCTGCCCTACTCCAGCCAGCCGAGGATATTGAAGTTGGCCGACATCAGCGCCGCAACAATAGCAAAGGCCCCCAAAAGGTGACCGATCAGGACGACCGGCAGCGCTACAACGAGCCAGCGGCCGATAGCGCTCTCGATGAGATTCTGCTTCTCGGAAGGCTCAGCGGGAAAAGGGAAGCTGTTCATAGGGAAC
>CAIXGT010000103.1 GCA_903919105.1 uncultured Spartobacteria bacterium
ATGGAACAAGCTTATTCCGCCGCCGACCTTGTGGTGTCGCGTGCCGGCGCGGCAAGCCTCAGCGAGATTTCGCAGTTCTCGCTTCCGTCTCTCCTGATTCCCTTCCCCTTTGCCGCGGATCTGCATCAGCATCGCAATGCCGAGGCCTTCCGGGATGCCGGTGCCGCCGAGCTCATCGAGGAAAAGACCGCTGACCCGGAATCCTTCGCTCTCTTGGTCCGGAATCTCCTAAACGACGGACGCCGACGCGAGCGCATGGCTGCTGCCGCCGGCTCCGTTCTGCCACGTGGTACCGCGGGACTAGTCGCCGATGTCATGGAGCAGGGGATCGTGACCCGGGAGGCCGGACGATGATTTCCGAGAGGAGGGTCAACGACGCCCGCCTTGAGGGTGCAGAACTGGCTTCATTCCTTCTCGGCCCCGCATCACGTCGTATCCACCTCATCGGAGTAGCCGGTTCCGGGATGAGTGGCATTGCGGCCCTTCTTCTCGCACTCGGTCATCGTGTCAGCGGTTCGGACAAGGTCGACACCCAGGAAGTCGAACGTCTGCGTCGCAAGGGGCTTGACTTTGAGTCTCCCAACGGCACCCGCATGGTAGGCGATGCGGAACTGGTGATTTTTTCTTCTGCGATCCATGCCGGCAATCCTGCCTTTGATGCCGCTCTGGCTCTTAAAAAACCGATGGCACGCCGGGCCGAAGTCCTGGCGGCCGTCATGACCGGCAAGCAGGGAGTGGTGGTTTGCGGGATGCACGGAAAAACAACGACCTCCGCCATGGCCGCCCATGTTCTGCGGGCGGGCGGGCTCAAGCCCTCCCACTATGTCGGGGCCGAGATCCCCATCCTCGGAACGAATGCCCGTTGGGACTCCGAAGGAACGCACCTGGTGGCCGAGGGCGACGAAAGCGACGGCACGCTGGTTCATTACCACCCGCGTCACGCGCTGGTACTCAACATCGAACCCGAGCATCTCGATCACTACCGGGATCTCGACGCGATCGATGCGGTTTTTTCCAAACTGCTCGGCCAGACTTCCGGCAAGGTCTACTTCTGGGCCGATGACCCCGGTGCCACGCGTATCTGTTCCACGCACCCCGGAGCTGTTCCTGCTGGGACAGGATCCCACTGCCATTATCAACTCGCGGAGGTGGAACAGTCGGGACTCACGATTCGCTTTGCGGTTTTCCATGAAGGGAAACTGCTCGGTCGCATCCATCTCGGGATTCCCGGTTTGCATAATGCCCAGAACGCCCTTCTGGTGATTGCGCTGGCGACTGACTTGGGAATTTCCTTTTCCGTTATCGCCTCCTCGTTGGAAGCCTTCCGCGGGGCTAAGCGCCGCTTTGAGCTCAAGTATGAGGACGATGAGTTCCGGGTCTTCGACGATTACGGCCATCATCCGACCGAAATTGCGGCAACTCTTGCGACGGCCAGGGTTGCCCTGCGTGACTCCGGGCAAGAAGGGAAACCTAGAGGAAAAGGTCGTCTCGTGGTTCTCTTCCAGCCACACCGTTATTCCCGCACAGCTTCCCTCAAGGCGGAATTCGGAAGGTCCTTTGGAGATGCCGACCTTGTCTTTGTCGCCCCTATCTATCCTGCCGGCGAAGCCCCCATCCCTGGAATCGATGAGGGGAGCGTGGTGGAGGCAGCCCGGGCCGAAGGCCATCAGGGAATCACGCGCGCTGCTTCTGTACTGGAGGCGGGATGTGCTGCAGCGGCCTCTCTCAGAGAAGGAGATCTGGTCATCACCCTCGGCGCGGGAAATATCCATGAGGCAGGTGCACTAATCGCCCGGGAATTGGTCCTTCGTGGAAAGCTCCGCAAGGCCATGGGCCCGGGTGTCATCAAAATGTCCGAACCGCTATCTCGTCACACATCGATGAGGGTCGGCGGGCCGGCGCGCTTTTGGGTGGAGCCCGAGAGTGAGGAAGGGTTTGCGGAACTAGTCCGCCTCTGCCACGACGAGGGGATACCCTTCATGGTCATGGGTCGCGGGTCCAATCTCATTGTCCGGGACGGCGGTTTTCCCGGTGTCGTTGCCCATTTATCCAAGGGTTGCTTCGCCGAGGCCTCGGTGGATGGGAATGAGGTTGTCGCCAGGGTCGGGATCCGCCTCAAGCAACTGGCCGCCGTCGCCCGCAACGCCGGCCTTACGGGGTTTGAATGGATGGACGGCATTCCGGGAAACTTGGGCGGGGCGTTGCGCATGAATGCAGGTGCGATGGGGGTTCAGACATTCGACCAGGTCGTCAGGATTCGGTTTGCCGATCGTGATGGAAACATCGTTTCCCGCACCCCGGAAGAGATCGAGGTGCGCTACCGCGATGTTCCGGTTCTGCATGACCATTACGCGCTCTCGGCCACGCTCTCCGGGGAATTGGCCGAGACCGGAAAGATCGACGATCTCCTCGGCGAATCGCTTCGCCATCGTAAGGAAACCCAGCCTGTGGCGGCCAGCGCCGGTTGCATCTTCAAGAATCCCGGTGGCATCTCCGCTGGTAAACTTATCGACGAACTGGGACTCAAGAACAGTGCTGTCGGCGGTGCCCGCGTCTCCGAAGTCCATGCGAACTTCATTGTCAATGACGGTGGCGCTACGGCGGGCGAGATCCTTGCCCTGATCAGCCGAATTCAAGATCGGGCTCGTCTGGAGCGCGGGATTGAGCTGGAGACTGAGGTTTCTATCATCGGTGAAGAACCGAAAGACCACGAAATTACCCATGAGCACTGAACTCTCCTTCGACCCCCGTAACCGTTGCCTTGTTGTTCTCAAGGGAGGCCCCGGTTCCGAGCGTGAGGTCTCCCTCCGCTCCGGCGCCTCAGTGGCCACAGCGCTCAGGAACGCCGGTGCCCACGTCGAGGAGATTGAGATTGCTGGCACCGAGGTTGTTATTCCAGACGGGACCGAACTTGTCTTCAACCTGATCCATGGAACCTTCGGCGAGGATGGAGGTCTCCAGCAGGTGCTCGACGAACATGGTGTTGCTTACACGGGTGAGGGGGCCGCGCAGAGTCGTGTGGCCTTTGACAAGATCCTGACTAAGCAGGCTTTGGTGAAAGCCGGCGTGCCGACTCCCCGTTACGAGATCCTGCGTGCGGGCGAACATCCCACGCTTCC
>CAIXGT010000104.1 GCA_903919105.1 uncultured Spartobacteria bacterium
GCGGAGGAGGTCCCAAGGACTTTGACTCTTAAAAACAAGGACATCCAGTAGGCCGTCAACTTGAGAACCCTGACGGAACATCGTAAACGGGCCACCGTAGAAACGGCCGTTCCCCAGCAATACAAACGATCCAATCCTCAATGTCCCGTCATGGCTTTTCAGCGTGATTGGGGGCGGTTTTTGCCCTGCCACCTGGGCAAGGGACAGCAGATAGCTCAGAGGACCCAGGGCTTTCTTCGATTCTCTCGTAGTTCGCCTTACGACCTCGGCATCGAGTCCCACGCCGGCCAACTGGACAAAGCAGCGCTCGACACCATCTGCGGAACAGATCGGAAGATCAATGTGGCGGACCTCTCCAGATATGATAATACGCCAAGCCTTCTCTAGGGAATTCAGCGGGATGCCGAGCTCGACCGCAAAGACATTCATGGTGCCGACAGGCAGAATGCCCAGCGTTACGTCTTGCCCGCCTGCAGAGATGATTCCGTTCATCACCTCGTTGATGGTCCCATCGCCTCCAGCGGCGACAATCGTCAAAAATCCTTCCTCAACGGCTTGCCTCGCGATCAGTTCGGCGTCACCCGGCATCGTGCTGAGGCGCATCTCCGCATTCCCGGAAACCTCGCGGATCCTTTCGGGAAGACGCCCCGCCTTGTCGCTATGGGCCGCCGGATTAAGGATAATGAGGAGATTCTTCACACTTCACAATTGCTACAGGACACCTAAGTTGGTCGGGTGCGTTTGATTGCCAAGCCCTTTCTTTTCTTCGGGACGATTCTTTTAGGAATTTTCCTACTCTTACTTCTTGTGGCGAATCTTACCCTGCAACTTCCCGCAATCAAGGATCGGATCCGATCGACCCTGACGTCGTCCCTTGGAACTCCGATCTCCTTCGAGAGCGTCTTCCTGAATCCTGTAGGTGGCATCCGCCTCGGCAGAGTCATCGTGACTCCCACAGAACAGCTTGCCTTGGCCTCTACCGATGTGCTCACGGTATATCTTTCATGGGGGGGCCTGCTGAAGGGCGAATTCGTGCCGGAAGCCATCTCACTGAAACACCCGGCAGCCACAGTGAAGCTTGGCGCAAACAACACAACCTCCGCGCTAAAACCTTCCCCCGCCGTCAACCCATCAATGCATGCCCCACCTTCTGGGGTGGCCGTCAATGCCTCAGCCTTTTCCTCAGCTTCTTTCTCACAACAGCCCCAACAACCCCAGGGTAAGAAGTTCGTTCCCTTACCCGATCTTAGTGTCCTGCTCGCAAGCCTCTCGATTTCGCATGGTGATTTTTCTGTTCTGGATGCGGGATCTCGTCCGGTTTTGCGGCTCAATGGTCTTAAAGCACGTGAAGAAAAAGGTGGACTGAAGATCATGGCGGCTTCGGCCATCATCAGCGATTCCCTGATTCTGCATGATCTCTCAGCCAAAGCCGAAGCTGGATCGGAAGGCTCTACCCTAAAGTTGCAAAACATCTCCGCGTCCATGGGAGAAGGTCTCGTCACCGGCACTCTCCTATGTGGCCTGCCGCCCGGGTCTCCCGATTATACCTGCTCCATCAAACTCTCCGGTTCCAGTCTGAGAAAATTACTTGTGGATGCCTCGCTTGGATCACCCAACGCAGAAGGGCAGATCGACGGAGATCTCACTCTTGCCGGAACAGCGGGAAACGGCGCCACCATGACAGGCAAGGGAACTCTCCGGTGCAAAGAAGCGACGATCGAACCCGTGGCCTTCCTTAAACAGATCGGCCAGCTTCTCAATGTCGATGAGCTGAAACTTCTGAAGCTCACCGAGGGCCGTTGTCTTTTTCGTGTCGATCAGGGACATATCGTGATCGACGAACTCTTTCTGCGCTCGGAGAACTTGATCCTCTCCGCCAAGGGCCCCCTCCAGCCCTCAGGAGAGCTCAATCTCGAATCCAGGCTGCTGTTTAATGAAAAACTCACGGGACGCCTACACGGCCTTCTGGGATCACAGCTGACGCCGGCCCCAGAACCGGGTTACTCCCAAGTGACCTTCCATGTGTCAGGCCCTGCCTCCAATCCAAGGACAGATCTTATCGAGCGTCTTACCGGTATTCATCTCGGTGGGAATTTGGGCGGGCTGGGAGGCCTCCTTCAGGGTCTTTTCGGTAAGCCTGCTCCCCAGGCACCGGCACCTCAACCCCAGCAGCAGACTCCGGCAATGCCACAGCCGGCACACTAAGAATCAGGCATGCGTGTGATTGCAGGCTCGGCCGGAGGACTCTCTCTTCAGCCACCGGATAAAAATACCAGACCAACAATGGATCGGGTGCGGGGAGCTATCTTCTCCTCTCTGGGTGAACGCGTTCCCGAGGCTCGCGTTCTGGACCTCTTTGCCGGAAGCGGAGCTCTTGGTATTGAGGCGCTGAGCAGGGGAGCTGTCTCAGCAACCTTTGTGGAACACCTCGGACCAACAGCAGGCCTGATCCGGAAAAACCTCCAATCAACCCGGCTCGATCGACTTCCAGCAAGCGTGCAAAAGATGGACGCCTTTCGTTTCCTGGACCTTTATGTTAAGGAGGAGGAATTCGACCTGATCTTTGCCGACCCACCCTATCTTAAGGATACAAGACCCTCTGCCGGTGATGTGACCAATCTGGCCGATAACCTGCTTCGCCATCCGAATATGGCAAAGGCACTCGGTGTCGAAGGACTCCTCATCCTCGAATGCGAGCGCAGGCAGCCACTTCCCTCACTCACTTCTCCCACCTCTTCAATGCCGTGGGATATCCTTTCTGATCGGAATTATGGCGAGTCCCGCATCCTGATCCTTCGCCGACCATCATGAGAAGGGTTACGATCTTCCTCTATAATCTGCTTTTTATTCCGATCCTGCTGATTCTTATTCCTGGTTATCTCATGAGGATCCGGAAACGGGGCGGATACGGGAACAAGGCGCTCCAGCGCTTTGGTATCTTTGATAGGATAACTGCGGCACGGATCGGTCAACAAAGAATCTGGATCCATGCCGTGAGCGTGGGAGAGGTCGGCATCGCATTGAAATTCGCCTCGGAGTTTCACCACCGGAATCCGGGTTCACGATTCCTCATCAGCACCACGACCTCCACGGGGCTTGCGATCTTGGATAAGTCAGCTTCCGAATGGCTGGAGCCAATGGCCAATCCCATTGATCTCCCATTCATCACCTCCCGCCTGATCCGGCACCTCCATCCCTCGGCACTCCTCATGGTGGAGGCCGATCTCTGGCCCAACCGTATCGCCGCCTGCAAATCCCTCGGCATCCCCGTCGCCCTGCTTAATGCACGTCTCTCATCCCGCTCAGAAAAACGCTTCCTCATGGCTCGGGCCTTCACGGCTCCTTTCTTCAATCAACTCGATCTCATCACTCTGACCGATCCGGA
>CAIXGT010000105.1 GCA_903919105.1 uncultured Spartobacteria bacterium
GCCACATCATTTACAAAAATCAGGACAGCCTCGTGACCCGCAGCCAGCAGAGCGGTTTGGATGTCGAGTCGCGCCTCAAGGAAAGTAAACGCAATGGGGAAACCATCGGCAGACTTCTCCAGTACCGGGCGCTCGTAGCGCTTGGTGTTGAAGACAGCGACCTTCATGGAAAGAGAAGGATGAAAGCGGAAACTTGAAACCTGAGTAAAAAGCTACTAACCCGCTTTCGATCTATTCGACCCATTCGATCTATTCCCCCCATTCGCCCCATTCGACCCATTAGTTTTTTCTACAGGCTCTGGCATCACCTTCTGCTTGCGATTGGAGTCCCGGATAACGCTCTTGTAATAATAGGCGGCCGGCTTGAGTACTCTGTCGCGTGTCACGGGGTTCATCGAGGCCAGTCCGAACTTCGGAACATAGCCGTAGTGCCACTCGTAGTTATCGGCCAGCGACCATACGAAATATCCCTTCACGTCGTATCCCTCGTCCATGGTCTTTCTAATCTGGGCGATGTGATTTCGTAGGTAGGAGAGGCGCTGCTGCTCGTTCTCGGTGGCGATGCCATTCTCCGTGATCATCATCGGCTTGTCATAGCGTTTGCCGACATAGCGGATCTGCTTGCCAAGAGCAGCGGGATCGATCCTCCATCCCATCATGGTGAAGTGACGACCGTGGCGGTAAGACTCGGAAAGAAGGCTAAGCGGACCAGCCGCCTGACTGTAGTAGTAGTTGAATCCGATGATGTCGCAGACATCGTACACTCGGTCGAGGTGGTCGAAATTCGCGTGCTGCACGGTATTGTAGATGAGACCACCCGGATCGAGAGGGCCATGTTCCCACCAGGGAAGTGCCTCGACGCTGACAACCTTGGCTGAGTGCTTCACCTCCTTGATTCGCGCCGCCGCATCCCGGAACATCTCCGCACTGGCGATTGTCGCCGCTTCGTAGCCCTTGAAATCAAAGGTGTGGCAAGGAGGCCAGAGGCCCGCGATGTAGGCGGTGAGGACCTGGCCATTGGGCTCGTTCTCCGGTGCGTAGTAATTCACGTAGGTCGATGTTGCCTTCACCATCTTCGTCACGTAGAGGTTCCACCTCTCGCGGGCCAGCGGATGCAGCCAGTTGGTATTCGAGCTATCTTTGGGGTCTGTGAGCCACGCTGGGAAGGTGAAGTGCCAGAGCGTCACGACTGGCTCGATACCAGCCTCCTTAAGCTTCCTGCACATCGCGGCATAACGCTGGATCGCTTTCTGATTGTAATGACCCGGCTGCGGCTCCACACGAGCCCACTCGATGCTGAATCGGTAGTGGGTCACGCCGATCTTCTTCAGTGCGATAAGGTCCTTCTCAAAGTCACTCCAACTGTAGAGCGCATTGCCCACCACCGGAGCCTTCCCCTTCTTGACCAGCAGGTCCCAGTCGCGAACGAAATACTCGGGATCACCCGGCTTTTCGTCCCGGTTTTCATACTGAAGGCTGCTCGTGGAGATCCCCCAGGCGAAGGGGGCATATCCGGTGAGCTTTTCAGCCTCGTGGCGTGGAGCCTTGTCGAGGGGTCCCAGGGGATGAATGGCACAACCGCTCAGGATGAGCGATGAGAGGAATGTGGTGGCAAGTAATTGAATTTTCATTACGGGACGTTGGTGTGTTTGGGACTCTTCATAAATGAGGGAATCAACAGCTCAAGTTCCCCCATACGGTTACGGTAAAACCCGCGCAAATCAGGAATCATTGTATTCCAGTTCATGCGGGTGGAGGCGAGATACAGATCATTCGCCATGACGCGATCCATCCGTAGTCTTCCCGAGCGTGTATTCACTTCGTCGAAGGGCAGCGTCACTTTCCGATACTCCGCATCGGAGATACGGGCCTTGTCGAGTCGGGCAGGGTCATAAATGGAAAGCCACCATCCGCCATAGGCTTCGGGAGCATCGGGAGGCGTTATTCGAAAAACAAAGCGTCCGACCTGGACCTGGCCCCCCTTTTCATCGAGCGAGTAAAGTGCACCCACCTCCTTTCGGTTGCTAAGAATCCCCGCCAGATAGGCACGGATGATCTTTTTGAACTGTGAGATCTTCTCCCCACGCTCATAAATACCATACTCCAGGCAGACGGGATGTTCCGAATCGCCGTAGACATTCATTTCAATGCGCTCGTTGATCTTGAACGAGAGGTAGGGAATATTTTTCAGGTAGCCATTGTCAATGGTCGTAGCGGGGATCTGCTTGAAAGAGCGGATGCTATCGTCGGAGCGCAGATCCTGCACAATCATCCTCCAGGGCGGCAACTTTCCGGGATCGACGATGTCGGCGAAATAGACTCCCGATTGCCCCTGATCGTCGATGCGGCGGATAGCACTCTTGGGAATCTCCACCTCAGTCATCCTCTCCTGAAGAATCACCCTTTCGGCGTCATTCTTGACGATGAGCCCGTGAAGAACCCGCCCATCATTCATGACGACGGTATCGGGCATCAGGCGTTTTGCTCCCAGATCCATCTCTGCTCTTGCTGTGAAGAGGAGGATAAAAAGAATAAGGCAGGGCGTTAAAGAATTCTTCATGGTTGAATGTCTTCCTTGTAGGTACAAGGGACTCTTTCATGCATCAAGCAACCATCCTTCGTCCGCTTCTGTTACCATCCCTGGCGCTGACCGCCCTGCTCCTGCAAGGGTGCATCATGGCTCCTGGAAAATATTCCCCTCCCAAGGGATCCGTCGTCCTGAAACCACTTCCTAAGGAACCTTTCTGGTGGGGCACCTCCACAGCCCCGTTCCAGAATGAGGACAAGGGATACGCTCCGGGATCAAAATGGTATTTCAAGACCGACTGGGACCGCTTTGCCGAAGAAGGAAAAGCGCCGGCCCGCGGGGATTATGCCGTCTTCTCCTGGAGCCAGTTCGACAAGGATCTGGCGGCTGTCAAATTCCTGGGAGTGAATCACTTCCGATTCGGGGTGGATTGGGCCCGCGTGGAGCCGCGCAAGGGTGAGATCAACGAAGCAGCACTATGTCAGTATGCCGAAATGGCTCACAAATGCCGGGAGGCGGGCATCGAGCCTATCATATCGCTCTGGCACTTCACCTTCCCCGACTGGCTCTATCCCGTGGACAAGTCGAAGGCCAATTTCCTCAATCCCGATATCCAGACAGCCTGGCAAGCCCATGTGCGCCGTGTCGTGAAGGCCACCAAGGGGGATGCACGGATCTATGTTCCGCAGAACGAGCCGAACGGAGCCCTCCAACTCGGATGGATCGGCGCACACTGGCCCCCCGGACTCCTTGTTCACCCGGGATCTTATAAGAAGGCGATGCAAGTCTCCGCCCGGATGTTCCGCGATGCCGCATCCATCGTGCGAGAGGAGCGGCGTGATGCCCTCATCATGGGCATCTACTCCTTACCCGAGTGGAAGAAGGCGAAGAACGCCGATCCCACACGCTCCATCTATCACCTCATGCAGCACCAGAACTACGACCATCTTGATATGGTGGCCGATACCTGCGACTTGATCGGGGTGAACTACTACTACTCACAAGAGGCGAGCCTGATGCGTTTTCTCTTCCGTCCTATCGGAGAACATAACTCACAATATACCCAGCTTGGTTGGGAGATCGCCCCGACA
>CAIXGT010000106.1 GCA_903919105.1 uncultured Spartobacteria bacterium
ACCGAGACGCCTATCGTTCCTGACAGTATTGACAGCATCGGAAAGGGCCGGGTTGAGGACTTTGAAATTGATGAACCCGGCTCCAGCCACCGTCGGCGGTTCGCAGAGATCCTCAACTTTCAGATGAGTAAGGATGGAGGCAGCCACTTCACGGGGATTCTTCTTCAATGCCTTCGCCGCAACCATCGCCGCATTGGTCTGAAAATCTCCAAAGCGTGTGTCGGCAGCCGGAGTCACGACTGCAAGCGAGTCATCGATTCCTGCAGCACGCAGTGCCGCCGCCGCTCGGTCGGTGAGAGTGGAGAGGAGGGACATGGGGAAAAGAGAGGGATGAAACTTGAGACCTGAAAGCTGAAGGTTCTGAATTCAGATCACAACGATCAGGTAGCAGATATGAAATGATTCTAGCCGGAATGGATTTTAGGAGGAAGTTACTTCGCCTAAAAGGTCTTGAGGTGGAACTTAGAAGATCCCAGTGATCCCAGATTCTTTTCAGGTTTCAAGTTTCAGGTCTCATCCTTCGCTGTCAGCCCAGCTGACAAGAACGCCTACTGCGTCTTCCGATCGAACACCGAAAGGATAGCCTTGGCGTCGCCAGCCTCTCTCAATTCGGTACGTACGGCAGGATCATTTAGGAACTTGGCAATAGCGGCCAAGGTCCTGAGATGTGTCTGAAATTGATCCTTTGGCACCAGGAAAAGAACAATGAAGTGCACGGGCTTGTTGTCGAGCGACTCAAAATCGATCCCGGTCTTGGAGCGACCGAAGCAGGCAGTCACCTCAGGGACGGCGTCACAACTGGCATGAGGAATGGCAATCCCGAAACCGATCCCGGTGCTCATCGTCTCTTCGCGGTGACGCAATGAGGCGACCGCCTCATCCCTGTGAGCAACGTTCAATTGGCCCTCCTCGACAAGCCGGTTCACGATCTCCTCGATAGCCTTCCACCGATCAGTGGCAACCATCTCGGGGATGATCAGTTCCTCAGAGAGGAGGCTTGCGAGTGTCATAGAAGGTGATCCCTCAAAAGGGAAAAACGGATCTAAAAGCGCGTTTTTATGCCTGTTCTTCGAGAGGGGCCTCGCCCGACTCTTCACCCAAGCCGTAGCGGACAAAGCGGCTGATCACGATCTTGTCGCTCAGTTCCTTCTCCTTGGTAGCCATGAGATCCTTAACACTGATGTCAGGGTTCTTGATGCAGGCCTGCTCGAGGAGACACGTGGTGCTGTAGAACTTGTCCATCTTCCCGTCGACGATCTTCTCAACGATATTCTCGGGCTTGCCGGCGACCTGTGCCTTGTAGATTTCGCGCTCTGAAGCCACAAGAGATGCATCAACCTCATCGCGGGAGACGCAGGTGGGATGAGCGGCGGCGATCTGAAGGGTGATGTCCTTCACGAAATCACGGAATCCCTCGTGCTGAGCCGTTGCTTCCAAGCCGCAGCTTATCTCCACGAGCACGCCCACCTTGCCCTGAAGATGGATGTAGGATGCCACAAGACCCCCGTTACCCTGTCCTATCTGGAAGCGGGCAAAACGGCGGATGACCATGTTCTCGCCGAGGGCAGCAATCTTAGAAGCAATTGCGTCCTTGAAAAGTACTCCGGAGGATGTGGGCGCCTCGAGTAGGCTCTCGACGGTCTCAGCCTTGGCTGAAGCGATCTCCTCGCTGATTTCCTTGGTAAAACTAGTGAAGATCTCGTTCTTGGCAACAAAGTCGGTCTCGCAGTTAATCTCAACAAGCACGCCCACCTTGCCATTTGGCTGGATGAACGCAACGACTGCTCCCTCCTTGGCATGGCGGGAGGCCTTCTTGCCGGCGCTAGCGATGCCCTTCTGACGGAGGAGAGACTCGGCCTTCTCGATGTCGCCGCCCGCCTCGGTGAGCGCGCGTTTGCAGTCCATCATGCCGGCGTTGGTCTTCTCGCGGAGAGCCTTGACGATTGCTGGTGTGATATCAGCCATTGTTATAAGCGGTTAATCTAGGAACGGTTGGTAAAGGTAAACGAGTTGCTTCGGTCCTGGCTTATTCAGCCACGGCAACAAGCTCTTCGGTCTCAGTGGGAGCAACGATAGGGGCTCGGACACCAACACGGGACTTGGCGATCACGTCGACCAGCTTTTGAAGAATGATGCGGATTGCGCGGATCGCGTCGTCGTTACCGGCGATGGGATAGTTGATCTCCTCAGGGTTGCTGTTGGAGTCGACAATGGCCACGATGGGGATGCCCAGACGTCGTGCCTCGGCGACCGCAATCGTCTCTTTGACGGTGTCGATGATGACGATGACATCCGGCTGCTTATCCATGTCGAGGACTCCCTCGAGATTGTGGCGGATGCGGGTGGCTTCGCGACGCAGAGCAGAGGCCTCTGCCTTGTTGATCTTGTTGAATCCGGCACTCTTTTCGAGGGCCTCAAAGTCACGGAGCTTGGAAACGCTCTTGCGAATGGTGACTAGGTTGGTAAGGGTGCCGCCAAGCCAACGCTGGTTGACATAATACTGCCCACATGCCTGCGCTGCCTCTTTCACTGCCTCCTGGGCCTGCTTTTTGCAGCCTACAAAGAGGATCTTACCGCCGCGTCCCGAGATGTCGGCGAGGAATTCTCCAGCCTTGGTGAGCTGCTCTACCGTCTTGGAAAGATCGATGATGTGGATGGAATTTTTCTCCTCAAGGATGAAATCCCGCATGCGGGGATTCCAGCGCTTGGTCTGGTGACCATAATGGACACCGGCTTCGAGGAGTTCGGTCATTGCTTCTACGGACATGGGAATGCGTGGTTTTTAGGGCTTTGTTGCTGATTAATTGATTACAGGGAGGCTTCTTCGGCTTCCTCATCACCCTCAAAGAGGGAGGGTTCTCCGAGGTGGACCAGATCAAAGTTGCGGTTCGACTTGAAGCCTGTTCCCGCAGGGATGAGGTGACCCATAATGACATTCTCCTTGAATCCGCGGAGTCTGTCAGACTTGCCGAGGGTGGCAGCTTCGGTAAGAACGCGCGTTGTGTCCTGGAAGGATGCAGCAGAGATGAAGCTGTCGGTCTCGAGTGAGGCCTTGGTGATACCCAGAAGGACCGGGGCGGCTTCCGCGGGCTTTCCACCCTTGGAGCTGACGCGCTCGTTCTCGCCCTCGAACTCAAGGCGGTCGATCTGATCCCCCCAGAGCAACATGGTGTCGCCCTGATCGGTAATCTTAACCTTGCGGAGCATCTGGCGGACAATGATCTCGATGTGCTTGTCATTGATCTCAACGCCCTGAAGACGGTAGACCTCCTGAACTTCATTGAGCAGGTGCTCCTGAAGCTCCTGGGGTCCGCAGACATCGAGGATCTCGTGAGGAACGACAGGACCTTCGGTGAGTTGCTGTCCCTTCTTCACGAAGTCACCCTTGAAGGCGATGATATGCTTGGAGAGAGGAATGAGGTGCTCTTCTTCGGATCCGGTCTGCGGATCACGGACGATGAGCTTACGCTTGCCACGAACAGTGCC
>CAIXGT010000107.1 GCA_903919105.1 uncultured Spartobacteria bacterium
GCAACTGGACCGGTTTGAAGGACACCAGCGCGAATTTGATGCACAACTTCGTCCCCAACTCGTGATTGAGATCATTCGCCACATGCAGGCGGCGGGTGTCGAGGCGGATATCTGGAAGATCGAGGGTTTGGATTCCTCTGCAGCGTGCGATGCCGTTGCGAAGCAATCAAGGGCAGGCGGTCGCGATGAGGTGAAGTGCATCATTCTCGGCCGAGGAGCCGATCTCGATCAGGTACTGACTTGGATCAAACTTGCCGCACCGGTCGAGGGTTTTGATGGATTTGCCGTGGGCCGTACGCTCTGGCAAGAGGCCCTCAAGGGATTCGTTGCCGGCACATCATCGCGGGAGATAACCGTTAAGACGATTGCCGAGCGCTACCTCTCCTGCATCAGCACCTACGAGGCCGCTGCTGGCAAATAAGTTACAATCAAGCGACAGGAATCAAACACACCTCACTGCCATGACAACACCCAACGATATCCGCATGATGATTGCCGATGTGGACGGCACCCTGGTCACCCAGGAAAAAGTTCTCACGGAGCGTGCCATTGCCGCCGTTCATAAACTTCATGATACCGGCATTCTCTTTGCTGTCACAAGCGGTCGTCCCCCCCGCGGGATGTCGATGCTCATCGATCCCCTGAAGCTCACGACGCCGATCTCGGGCTTCAATGGCGGAATTGTTGTCGATAGGGAGATGAATGTCATCGACCAGAAGGTCATCCAACAGGATCTGGTGAAACCAATGTTCAAACTCCTGAAGTCGATGTCGCTTGATGTCTGGGTTTATCAGGGGGCCAAGTGGTATGTTGGCAACCGTAAGGCGCCCCATGTGGACCGTGAGGCTTGGACGGTGAAGTTCGAGCCACTGGTGGTGGATGATGTCGAATCCATCACTGAGAACGTGGCGAAAATCGTCGGTGTGATTGACGACCTAGGCGCCATCCAGGCTGCCACAGAAGCTGCCCATAAGGAATTCGGCTCCCATGTCTCCGCAGAACCCTCACAGCCGTATTACCTCGATATCACGCATCCCGCGGCCAACAAGGGCTCGACCGTCGAGTATCTCTCCGCCAAGTACAACATCCCCTTGGCCGCCATTGCAACGATCGGTGATATGCCGACCGATGTCCTGATGTTCGAGCGCTCCGGTGTCGGTATTGCCATGGGTAACGCGAAGCCTGATGTGCAAAAAGCGGCGCGCGACGTCACTCTCTCCAACGAGCAGGAGGGCTTTGCCGTGGCCGTGGAGCGCTTTATCCTCGGTTTGAGTTAACAGAGCTATCCAGCCAAACCCTCCCATTAACACTTTAAGAGGCGATTAGGCTCCCGCTTATCGGTTCCAAGGGGCCCGTGCCAGCATGAGTCCCATGCCGCACCAGTCGGTGACTCCGGCAAAGATAAGCCCCGCACCGACAAAAGCGGGAAGGGCGAGGAAAACAGGGTGTACAAAAACTCCGAGGATGACTCCGGTCATAACGAGGCTGCCGGCACTAATTCGGACCTGCCGCTCGATGCTGATGGAGTATTTTGTTCCTTTTACGACAGGCAGTCCGGCAGCCACCCAAGCCTGGGTACCCCCTTCGACGACATGAATCGAAGGATAACCCGCCGCTAGAAAATGATCTGCTGCAACCATCGCGCGCCCGCCTTTTTCACAGAGGATGCAGAGGGTCGCATCCTTTGGCAGGGGAGAGCTTCCCGCGAGAGCCGTTGCTTGGATTGAATCCAGGGGAATGTTCCGCGCTCCGGAGGCATGGATACCTCCGAATTCGGCCGGGGTGCGTACGTCCAGAAGGATCGCGTCAGGAGTCGACTCTAAAAGCGTGGGGACATTCGCTGGAGAAATCGTGGGTGCCTGACTCATGCCTTCTTTATTACATGGACGCACAGGGTAGCGGCAAGGGCAAGGGCATCCGCTTCATTGCTTGTGTTTTCGGAATCTCGTTCAGTGGTTCCCGAGTGCTCTTCTATTTTCGTATGGACTTTATGATTTGGTCGAACACGCCACGATCGGCGAAGTATGTTTTCTGAGCTTTTTCCCATCCTCCAAAGTCAGCGATAGTGGTCAGTTTCACATTCTTGAACTGGCTTGCGTACTTGGCCTTCGCGGCGGGATCAATAGGCCGATAGAAATTCTTGCCGATGATATCCTGCCCCTCCGGGGTATAGAGGTACTCGAGGTAAGCCGTGGCCTGCTTGCGGGTATTGTGACGGTCGACATTGGCATCGATCACGGTGACGGGAGGTTCTGCCAGAATGCTGATTGATGGGGTGACGATATCGTAGTCGTTGTTATTGAGTTTCTTGACTAGAAGTGCCTCATTCTCCCAGGAGATCGAGACATCCCCCAGTTTCCGTTCCGTGAAGGCAATGGTGCCGGCGCGTGCTGCCGCAGGAAGACCGTTTTTCAGCGCATTCTTGTAGATCTTGCCGATGAACTCACGGATCTTGGATTCATCCCCTCCAAATGCTTTCTGGGCATAGGTCCATGCTCCTAGGAAGTTCCAGCGGGCTCCGCCACCAGTTTTCGGATTGGGTGTGATGACGGAGACGTCCTCGCGGGCAAGGTCGTTCCAATCCTTGATATTCTTCGGGTTGCCCTTGCGGACCAGGAAGACGATCGTGGAGGTATAGGGTGAACTGTTGTGGGGAAGTCGTGACTGCCAATCGTTAGGGATCAGTGGCTTGTCAAAGGCACCTGTGCTTCCCTTGTCATGGATGGCGTCGATGTCATAGGCAAGGGCCAACGTGGCTACATCCGCCTCACCGCCATCTTGAATGAGCCGTGATTGGGAGCCCGAGCCTCCATGGGAGGTGGCGATTTTGACATCTTCGCCGGTCTGGCTCTTCCAATGGCTGGAAAATGCCTTATTGAACTCGGCATAGAGTTCCCGGGTCGGGTCGTAGCTCACGTTTAGGAGCGAGACTTCGGCTTTGATTGTGCCGAGCGTGAGTGCGCTGAGAAAGATCAACGCGAGTCGATGTGTCTGTTTGGTATTCATAGGTAATTCTTGAGTTGAGGTTTTCTTGATTGGAATACGTCTTGTTAAAAAGCGACCTTCGCCACGACCTGCAGGATCCATTCGTTTCCAATGGTTCCGTTGCCGGCTGGATTGATGATGTATTGGACCCCGGGTTTGATGGAGGCCCACTTGTTCAATTGGATGTTGTAGAAGCCTTCGATCACCTCAGTGGAGGAGAAGTGAGGAGCGTACTCGTAGTAGCTGGTGTAGGCAGGAACGGTCTTTTTCTTACTGCCGGTTCCGGTGGTGGCTGGTTTGCCCGTTGTGGCGTTTACATTTTGAACATAAGCCGGCCCGTCAGGAACTGTGGCGTTGTATTTGCTGCCATAAGCATTCTCAAGTGCCTGATTTTGCGAATCGATATACTGATTGTAGTAAGAACTATAGAAGCCGGCACCCAGTGCAACGCCGACACTGTCCTCCTCCCGATGAGGAATCAGGCCCTTGTAAACGAGCCCCGTCTGGAAGTAGAAGGGTAGAGCATTATTCTGAGGTGGAGTGAAGGTGAACTCATTAAAGCTGTAGAGCCCTTGCTTGGAGGGTTTGGCGGGATCGTCGCTCTTCTCTCGGAAGAGTTGCTGGTCAGCCTGCAGATAGAGTCCCCAGATTGTGCTATTCTGTGAAAATGCAGTCGGTTTTTTCTGGCCATTGACCCATGTGGTGGGTGTGTAGGAGGTATTGTTCTGACCCCAGATGTAGCTCCCGATGGCATATTTTCCTTCTAATTGACTGGCAGCGAACTTGGGAGTCCACCC
>CAIXGT010000108.1 GCA_903919105.1 uncultured Spartobacteria bacterium
CAACGCTCCTGGATGGTCATAGGACCATCGAGGCATCGCGGCACCTGATGGCAGCTTTTGCCAGGGGGGGTAGGACCTTGGAGGTGATCTTCTATCCTGAAAGTTCCAGAGGGAGAATCCTCCATTTTCTGCAGTTACAGCGTCATTTGGACCAATTGATGTCAGAGAAAGATTGCGACGCCGCATTGGCTGTAGTCATGGAGATGCAGAGTCAGGCCTCCGACTTTGACGGAACGTCATACCGGGCCTCCATTCAAGCATCCAAATCGATTTCAAGCATTCATCTCGCAGCGGCAAGGCGGGCCGGCCAAGAAGAAAACATGACCGAGATGCTCAAGGAGATGAAACTCGCAGAGGAGAGCTGGCCCAAGAATCCGGATTTTCCCGCCTTGGTCAATGAGTTCGCCGGCAGTGCGGAGCTGAAGCGTTCAAGCGTCGATGAATTCGACCGATTATACGCCGCTCACAGGATCCATGAAATTGAGCAACAGCGATTCCGCCTTCACTCGGCATTCGACGATCTTCCTGCAAGGAGCGCCCAATTGAAGGAGGCTCTGGATGAGGCCGCCAAAATTCGTGACGGTATGGAGAGTGCGCGCCAATTGCTCGATCTGGGTAACCGGGTCGGTGCTTGGGAACTGGCCCAGAACCTGCGTGTTCGTTACCCAGATCAGGAGAACCTATTAGCATTCCATCAGGAGATGCTTTCCGGTGTAGAACCACTTGCCGAGGGTTTGGCCAAGGCGGTTCGGATCGAGCAATCATCGCCCGGAGTCGCTCTTGGCCTCTATCTGAACCTACAGCATCGCTATCCCCAGAGCACCTTTGCCAACGAAGGTGTCACAAGAGTCTCCCTTTTACTACTCAAGGTGGGATCATCGGACTCCGGTTTATCCCCAACTCCCAAATACCATTGACACCTTCGTTGGGCTAGGGATCGATGGGGATGACTTAATCGACTCCCTCAATGCCTTTCTTTTCCTTCAAAGCCCAAGATGCTGCCGGCCGTTCCGAGGGTGGTCGTATCGAGGCGCTCTCTGGATCGGATGCCTACCGCAAACTGCGTGAGCGCGGCCTGCAGCCCAGCAAGGTTGTGGAGGAAGGGGTGGCAACCTCTTCTGCAAAGAGGTCATTCTTCGGATCCTCGTCTTCCAGTGCTGTCATGGCAAAAGCCGGAGAGGTGCCTTCCGCTGAAAGCCTGCCGAAGCTGACCACGCCCCAGTTGCTCTTCTTCACGGAGGAACTTGCCGAACTGCTCGAGGCTGGTCTTCAGCTCGAGGGAGCCCTTAAGGTGATCGAGCAGCGTCAGGAGAAATCCCCGGTCAAGGTCGTGGCGGCCCATCTACGTCAACTGGTGCGCGAGGGGGTCGGTTTTTCCAAGGCGCTTCGGAGCTGCGGCAGGTCGTTTGATCCCCTCTACTGCAACCTAGTCGCCGCGGGTGAAGCGGGCGGAGTGCTTCCCCAGATCCTGAAGCGCCAGTGTGCCCATCTGGAGATGGTCGGTGAGCTTGGCAAGAAGGTGACCTCGGCCCTTGTCTATCCCGCGATCGTCTTCTCCTCGGCGATCCTACTCATGTTTATTTTCCTCACCTTCTTGGTGCCTCAGCTCTCCGTTCTGCTTGGCAAATCGGGCCAGAAACTTCCCGTGATTACCCAGGCGCTGATTACGACCAGTCTCTTCTGCGCCCATTGGTGGTGGGCCATCGCAGCCTTCATTGGGGCGATCATTACGGGACTGCGTATGACGGTCGCCACACCTGCTGGAAGGGCGTGGTGGCACCGTGCCCAACTCGATGTGCCCGTGGTCGGCCCAGTGCTGAAGGCCCGCTTCTATGCCGAGGTGATGCAGAATCTCTCCACCCTGGTCTCCAACGGCGTCACCATGCTCTCGGCTATGGATCTGATGCGGGCGGCAACCGGAAATGTCTATCTAAAGGGATTGCTCGAGAAGGTCGGTGACATGGTGCGCGAGGGAAGCTCGCTTGCCTCGGCGATGCGGCGCACCGGATTTTTCCCACCGGTCCTTCTTGATATCTTGGCGGTAGGTGAGCAGACCGGTGATTTAGCGGGATCTCTGGCCCGTGCTGCCAAGCGCTACGACCGCGAGCTGACTTCCCGTATTCAACATCTCACAACGCTGATCCAGCCCGCAGTCATCTTGATCGTGGCCCTCTTTGTGGGCGTGGTGGCCTACTCGATGATTTCGGGCATCCTCTCCAGCGTTAACGCGCTGAAGGCGCACTGAGCGCCGTTCTCACAAGAAAGAGCGGTTCTACTCCCAGCTGGAGTACGGTTCGATTGCGCGTGTGGATGCATTTGCTGTCACATAGGTATTCCGCGCATCCCTGCTTTCAAAAAGGTAGAGGGCGTAGCCACCGAATCCTCCTCCGCAATATTTGCGACCGAGGCAGCCAACCGCCTCGGGAAGAGGCTTCATACCCTCGACGAGTTGTGCCTTGTAAGAGGCGTCGACTCCTTGGCCAAGTGTCCGGATATCGCTTTTAATGATGCCTTCACGGGCGATGCGGCTTGCTGCCTCGATGGCGGAATAGTCGCGGAGTTGGTCGGCCATGCCGGGAGTGTCATGGGAGTTGCCGCTCCACCAGAGGGCCATGAGTCCCTGAAGCATGGTGCCGTCGGTTTTAAGTTCCAGTGAGGGCTTAACGCCGCTGCGCCAGACGCAGAGACCGGTTTCGCGGATCACAGCGGGATCCTGCCAGCCGACACCAAGGCTGATTTCCTCGTCAACGCCGGTGTTGCCGTTGAGTAACGCCCAGGCACCGCTGCCGCCGAGTCCGGCATTCCGCTCGTAGCCCCAGTCGCGTAATGAGACCTTTGGCTGGATGGCACAGTTCACGATGAAACCACCCGGTCTTGCATAACGCGGAACATCCAGCCAACCGCCGGCGAAATCAACCCTCAGCGGAGCGTCCTTCGGCGCCCTGATCCACTTTACCAGTTGTGAGGTCGAGACTGGTTCGTATTTCGGAGGCGTCTTGGGAAGGATGACATACTCGGCTCCTATCTCAGCACAGAGTTCCCTTTTCTTATCGCCATACTGGTCGTCCTCGGTGACCGCCAAAACATCTGGCCGGAGACGTCGAAAATCCCCCAAGAAATCGAGCCCATGATCGGTGCCTGTTCCGATAACAACCTGATCCACCATGTCCAAGGCTTCCAGGATCCCTTTCTTATGCTCGTCGGGCAGTGAAGAACGCCGC
This sequence comes from uncultured Spartobacteria bacterium, assembly GCA_903919105.1. The sequence goes on from CAIXGT010000108.1 coordinate 3,222, forward strand.
TGCTTGTGCTCCCAGAGAACATCGCTTGAGGCAAAGGAGACGGTCAGGAAATCGCCGAGGGCCTTGGCTTCACGAAAAAACTGCACATGACCGGCATGGATGATGTCGTAGCAACCGGAGATAAAAATATGACGCATTATAGAAACCATGCTCTTGCAGAAATTCTTCGACAAGCTCTGCGTTAAGGAATCCAAGCCTTCCCAAAAATGAGGTTGCAAGGCATATAAACTTCACGCTTTTCTCTCGTCTCACCCCCGAATCCATTATGATGCTTCCCCTCCTTCTCGCCGCTTCGTTGATCACCACCAATGAGGTTCCCGGTATGGCTTCCATCCATATTCCCATGCCGGCCATGATCACTCCCAATGAGGAGCTCCGCTTTGATATCCCCTATCAGATTCCCGAGCTGAACTGGAACATGCAGCGTTTCTGGGAGCCGTATGAGACCCAGCGTGATAACACAAAGAGCTGGCTTCAGTCAGACTACGCGACCCTAAACTGGTTCGGACTCCGTGACACGCTGGCGAGCCATGGTCTTGATATCTCTGTATCCTACACGGCCAATCTCGCCGGCAATCCGGTCGGTGGCAAAAGTGCAGGTTTCACCTACTGCGATAACTTCACCTTCGATCTGGAGTTCCAGTCCAAGCCCTTGTTCGGCTATGAGGGCGGCACGCTGAGTGTGATCGGTATTGATCGCAACGGAAACAATCTCTCCGCTAGGAACGTCGGCAATCAGTTCACCGTTCAACAGGTTTACGGAGGCACGGGCTTCATCTTCTACGGACTCGCCTACAACCAGCGCTTCTGCGACGACCGCATCAGCTTCAAGTTTGGGCGCATGGCAGCGGGTGATGACTTCGCCTCCTCCCCTCTCTACTGGCTCTACATGAATAACGGCATCGACGGTAACCCCCAGTCGCTTCCTGTGAACGGTAAGTTCACCACCTATCCCTGGGCTGTATGGGGTTCACGACTGAGGGCTTTGGTGACCAAGGAGACCGAGGCGATGCTGGGCGTCTACCAGGTCACCCCTCAGGTGTCTCAGTCCTACATGCATGGCTTCAACTGGAACATGAATCCCGGCGATGGAGTCATGGTCATCGGCCAGTACGGATGGGCCCATGAGTTCTCCAAGCCTGCTATTCCTGCTCCCACCACCTCCGCCAAATCGACTGATGGCAAGTCGGTTGCCGCAGCGAACGGGAAGGACGGAAAGACCTTCGCTACTCCAGCCGGCGACGCCATCCCTCACGGGCTTCCGGGCCACTACTGGATGGGTGGCTACTACTCCACCTGGACCTATTCTCAGTTCGGCAGCACGCAGGGACAGAATGGCGCCTACGGGCTCTACTGGCACTTCGACCAGATGCTTTACCGCATGAATCCCTTCAAGGACACCGGTCTTACCGCCTGGAGCGCCTTCATGCTCTGTCCTCAGCAGAACACCGCCAAGGTTCCCTTCCAGTACAATGGAGGTTTGGTCTACACCGGCATGATTCCATTCCGCCCTCAGGACGTCTCCATCTTCGGAGTTGCCTACGGCAACTTCAGCTCCAACTACGCCCAAGCCAACCAGGTGACAGCGGGCGGCTATGCCACCTACGAGCTGGCCTATGAGTTCGGCTACCGAATTAACCTCACCAAGTTCGCATATATCCAGCCCGATGCCCAGTGGATCATCAACCCAGGCGGGACAGGAACCATCCCCAACGCCCTCGTTCTCGGAGCCCAGATTGGGGTCACGTTCTAGGAAGGAGCCTCAGAAGGTTCTCCCGCAGAGGCGCAGAGAAGCAGAGGAAAGACTGTTAGGCTGTTAGGAAGAAACCATGAAATTTCTCCTCCTTTCACTAACCATTGCAATGGTTTTAGGTTGCTCTGTCTTAGCCGCTGAATCCCCCGGTGCTTCGCAGTCCGAGGTGACAAAGTTGATCACGGCGATCGTTGCCGATGACTACGCGTCCTTTGTCGATAATGGGAACGCTGCTTTTCGAGGATTGAGTAAGGATCAATTTGAAGCCGTAGTTACTCAGATTGGTTCCAAACTTAAAGCTGGTTATGACCTTGCTTATCTGGGTGATCTTAATCAGCAAGGATATCTGGTTGCTCTTTGGCGCATCCGCCTCAAATCCGTAGGAGATGATCTTCTGGCTACTCTAAGCATGAAGGACGGGAAAGTCGGCGGCTTCTGGGTTAAGTAATCCTCCGCTTCATTTTCTGAGTTCCTGAGTTCCAGATTAATTCTACAGTCTCCCCTCAGGGAGGCACCGCTTGCCGGTAGGCAGGTGCCGTCAATGCCTGGTCGGGGTCGACCGGCAGATAATTAGGCTGTTAGGAACAGAGACCGTAGGGGATCCTTTTTGTTTTAGGCTTACATCTCATAGTTGACTTACTTTTATAGGTGTCGTAAGCATAATCTAATAATGACTACAGAGACCATCACCTTCACCACCAAGGGGCAGGTCGTGATCCCTGCGGCAATTCGACGTATGTTTGGTATCGAGGAGGGTACCAAAGGGGCAGTGACCGTGACCGAGAATGGAATCCTGATCCGACCTATCACCAAGGCTTACATCAGCGGTTTGCGAGGATCGCTAAAGCATCTTCCTCTTATGGAGACGCTCGCTGAAGACCGAGCACACGAAAGGGATCTCTAAGATGGCCGCCAAGGTTCTGGATAGCTGGGCGCTCTTAGCGTTCTATAAAGACGAACCATGCGCTAGCGAGGTTGAAAAGCTCATTCAACATGCGGCGGAAAAAGGAAAGCCACTCTTTCTCAGCGTGGTCAACTGGACCGAGATTTACTATTCGCTTGAACGTGCCGGAGGCAAAGCCGTTGCCGAGCGGGTAGCAGAGCAGATCGCAGAACTCCCGATACAGATTGTCGGGGTGGGAGATGACCTTAAGACCGCGCGAACTGCGGCCGCATTCAAAGCGGCGCACAAAATGAGCCTGGCCGACGCCTTCGCAGCTGCACTCTCCAAGGAAAAGAAAGCCGAACTCGTCACAGGCGATCCCGAACTGAAAGCCCTGGAAGGGCAAATCAAGATTCATTGGTTAGCCCGCTAAAACCTAATGAATGCAAAGAAACTAGTCTTGGACTTAGTTGAAGCTGACTATGAGTAAGTCTCTCCACCTAACAGCCTTTTGATGGCATTCGCCTCCCGGCTTCCGGTGCCACCCCTTCGGGGTCCCGCAGTTGCGGGATCTTCCGCGCTCGTTCCCACGTGCTTGGTTGTCTAAACGGCTAAAAGCCTGCACGCATTCACTGCGCCAAGGCGCGTAATGCGTGCCTGACCGTCTCCGCACAGGCCTTGGAGGCGGAAAATTCCACGAACTTCGCAAAGTCAATGTGGGCACTCCCGTCGGCGGAGTCGGAGATGACGCGCATCACGCCCAAGGGAAGGTCCGCCGCACGGCAGACTTGAGCCACGGCCGCTGACTCCATGTCGACACACGAGGCCTTTGGGATGGCATCAAGAACACGGGACCGTGCCTCGTTGCTGGATAGGAACTGATCGCCGCTGACAACGAGTCCCTCGAAGAGGGCGGCGCTCTCGAGTCCGGGTGGGCGCCTGGTGGCGAGCATCGCTCTGCCGGCATCAGAAAGGAGATGGCGGAGTTCCGGCTCCGCCTCGATCACGGAGAACCCTTCAAAGGGGATCTGGTGCAATGGAAAGAGGGGTCGTGCATCCATGTCGTGCTGCACGAAGGAGTCCCCGATAACGATATCCCCGACCCTCAGTCCCTCGGCAAGGGCTCCGGAGATTCCGGTCAGGAGCATACGGGAGATTTTGGAGTGTCCCGCGAGAAGCGTGGCCGAAAGGGCGGCATTCACCTTGCCGCAACCGCAGAGAACGATCGCCACCGGCATGCCTTCCAGATTTCCGTAGTGGATTTCCCTTCCCGCGATCCTCTCGGTGCGTTCATGGTCCAGAGAAGCGGTCAGTTCTCTCAACTCCGAATCCATGGCCGCGATGATTCCTGTTCGGTTGGTCATGTCCATCTGATAGCAGCATCGGGAAATCGGCGCATTAGGAAAAGTGAAGGAGACGTGGCGTGAAGATGACAAGGCGATGCTTGACGCAAACGTTATCCCCTATAAAGAGAAGGGTTCACATAAACCCACAAATTCAAGGAACACATACTATGCGCATCGGAATGGTCGGTCTCGGAAGAATGGGAGCCAATATGGTTCTCCGCCTCATTAAGGCAGGTCATGAAGTCGTCGTTTGGGATCGCAGCGATGCTGCTATCCAGGATCTGGCTTCCAAGGGAGCTATTGCGGCCAAGGATCAAGCCGATCTCGTCAGCAAGCTGACCGGCCCCAAGGCTGTCTGGATGATGATTCCCGCTGCCTACGTAGATGACACCATCGCCGCGTTTGTTCCGCTTCTTTCTAAAGGTGACATCCTGATTGACGGTGGTAATTCCTACTACAAGGATGACGTTCGACGCGCCAAGGAACTCTCGGTCAAAGGTATCGAGTATGTCGATGTCGGCACCTCCGGCGGCGTCTGGGGTCTCGAGCGCGGCTATTGCGAGATGATCGGCGGTTCCAAGGAAACGGTGGCTTATTTGGATCCTATCCTGAAGACCCTTGCTCCAGGTAAGGGAGACTCTCCGGTGACACCGGGCCGCACACGTACGGACAGCACGGCAGATGAGGGGTACCTCCATTGCGGACCCAACGGTGCCGGACACTTCGTCAAGATGGTCCACAACGGCATCGAGTATGGCATCATGGCCGCCTACGCCGAGGGTCTGAATATTCTCAAAAATGCCAATGCCGGGAAGGTTCAGCGTGAGATCGATGCCGAGACTACCCCTCTCCGCGATCCGGAGAACTACCAATACGACATGGATCTCCCCGAGATCACCGAGGTGTGGCGCCGCGGTAGCGTCGTCGCTAGCTGGTTGTTGGACCTCACGGCCGACGCTCTGGCTCGTGATCCCGAGCTCTCCACATTCGGTGGTCGTGTCAGCGACTCCGGCGAAGGTCGCTGGACTATTCTCGCTGCGATCGAAGAAGGGGTGCCTGCTCCCGTGCTCACCACCGCGCTTTACGAGCGTTTCTCCAGCCGCAATCTGGCCGAGTATGCCGACAAGGTCTGCTCCGCGATGCGCTTTGAGTTCGGCGGTCACCACGAGAAACCGGCCGGTTCAAAATAACCAGAAGTAATTTAAAGTAATTCCTTTCGGAGTCACAACATCATGTCCGCACTCAAAAGCGACGCCCTGGTCCTCTTCGGAGCGACCGGAGACCTGGCCCACAAGAAACTCTTCGACACGATCCAGGCGCTTTACCGCCGGGGGGTGCTTGAGGGCCCTGTTATCGGCGTCGCCAAGAGTGGCATGACCCGCGAGCAGGTCATCGAGCGTGCCCGCGAGGGTATCACCACCTACGGACGCGGCGTGGATGAGGCGATCTTTAAGAATTTTGCGGATCAGTTCCAGTATGTCGACGGCGACTACTCCGATCCCGCAACCTTTGATGCGCTGAAGAAAGCCCTGGGAAGTGCCCAGCGGCCTATCCATTATCTGGCGATACCACCTGTTCTCTTCGGAAGGGTGACTAAGGGACTCAAGGCCGCCGACTGCATCAATGACGACACCCGCGTCGTGGTTGAGAAGCCATTCGGTCATGACAAGGCTTCCGCCGAGGCTCTCAATCGCATCCTTCACGAGGTCCTCGAGGAGCGTCAGGTCTTCCGCATCGACCACTATCTCGGCAAGGAGGCAACTCAGAACGTCCTCTACACCCGCTTCGCCAATGCCTTCTTCGAGCCTGTCTGGAACCGCAATCATATCAGCAATATCCAGATTACCATGGCCGAGTCCTTCGGCGTGGATGGGCGCGGCGCCTTCTACGACGCCACCGGTTGTCTGCGTGATGTGATCGAGAACCACCTGATGCAGGTGGTCGGATTCCTCTGCATGGAGCCTCCTTATTGGCCTGATAAGGAGCGCGTGCGTGACGAGCAAGTGAAGCTCTTCCGCTCTATACGTACCATTTCGCCAAACGATTTTGTCCGCGGTCAGTTCGATGGCTATCAACAGGAACCCGGTGTTGCTCCGAACAGCACGACCGAGACCTTTGCGGCTGTTCGTGTTTTTATCGATAACTGGCGCTGGCAGGGCGTGCCTATCTACATTCGTGCCGGCAAGAATCTGCCGCTTTCCGCCACCG